>CAYGKB010000001.1:0-29418 GCA_964350425.1 uncultured Chromatiaceae bacterium
CATGCGCCAGCAACCTCAACCTTGAAACTGGACTGAAATCGACTATGCAAAGCGGACTTGTATTCGTTCTTCAGGCCCTGGCAGACCTCTATTTGCTCGCCATGGCACTGCGACTGGCGATGCAGTGGGTACGCGCCGACTTTCGCAACCCCATCGTGCAGTTTGTTGTTACCGTCACGAATCCCCTGGTGGCGCCGCTGCAAAAAGTGCTGGCGCCAATGTACAAAATTGATACGGCCACGCTAGTGGTGTTTGTGCTGCTGCAGCTTGCCGTGATTGCGGTACTCAGCATTCTAAGCTGCATGGTAACGCCGGACGTGATTACCCTGCTGTGGCTGGCAATCATCCGCGGCCTGCGGATGATCCTGAACATGTATTTTTTCGTGGTGTTCGGTTACGTGCTGATGAGCTGGATTGCAGGCGGCGCTTATAATCCGTCACTAGCCATGCTCGGCAATCTGCTGCGCGAACTGGCCAGCCCGGTGATGCGCCCGGTGCAAAAGCTGATTCCGCCGATTGCCGGCTGGGATCTGTCGCCCATCTTTTTGCTGATTGGTCTTGGAGCGGTCACCCGCATGCTGCTGGCGCCCGCGCAACAACTGGCTGCCGGATTTATGTGCCCGCTGGGGCTGATTCTCTAGATGCCGAATTTTCCAGCAGGTCTGCCAGCTCGGCGATAGCCTCAGCACGGACTTCGCCCCGCTGCACCGCCAGCACGCCCTGCCCCGGGCGATAGATCATCACCGTCGGCTGGCCATTCAGTTCCAGCCCCGCTGCTGCCGCAAAGGCCTGCGCGTCATCAACAAACAGCACAGCACCCTGCTCCGGCGGAAGCAGATCAACGTAGTCTTTCGCAATACCACGGCGAATCAGGCCTTTGACGAAAAAAGGCGGGTTTTCAATGACCGGGAAGTGCCAGAAACGCGTTACATCAGGATCGACGCCGGCGGCCAGCAGTGCTTTATGCCACCGGATGAGCTCTTTACCCTGCCAGGTGCCGTTGTCCTGATCCGTGGCGATACCCAGAAACAGCAAATGGGATTCGGCACCGCGGATGTCCGCAGGAAACTCGAACTCGCCCTTGGCAAAGTTTTTGGCTGTCACTTCTTCAAACGCGCCTGCCACTGAAGCAGCGAAGATCAGCAGGATTGACACACCTGCCAGCCGCATAGTTGTGAAGTTCATGTTTGGGCTCCCTGCACTGCATGGCGCAGTCTTATGATGTCAGCATGCGATACGTAAAGCAGGTCGCCCACTTTGCGCATCAGGTATTCCTCGTATTTATCAAGCCGGTCATCGGCAAGCGCAACCTGCCAGAGCAACTCCACCACTGCGAGCTTCTGCTCATAATCAAGACTGTCGTGCAACGCGCGGGTAAAGTCGAACAGGCAAACGGCTTCGTCCATAGCCTTTCCGGCACGCTCCAGCAGTGCTGCGGCTTCGGCCTTGCTGAGGTCAAAATGCCGGCTGAGCAGGCGAACAATTTCGCCGTGTTCATCAGCCGATTCATCGAAATCGGCGCGCGCCATCTCCACCAGCAATGCCGCCAGCGCCAGTTGCTGGCGGTCCTGCGGATCGGCCGCACTCTCTGCGTAGGCGCGGTCGCCCAGCAATACGTCTTTCAGTTTACCCAGCATGCTATGGCCTGCTTTGTTTTCCTGGTTGATCTGCTTGCTTGTTGCCCTGACATTCAATTGTCGTTCGCGGGGCCGCACTTATCCACTATGAGTTTGCGCAATACGACCAGCGCGCCGTGGAAAAAATGTCCGACCCCGGGCAGCTCCAGAAGTTCGGGACCCGGCTGATTTGCTGCCACCCAGGCACGTACTTCAGCTATCGGCACAATTTCATCCGCATCGCCCTGCACAATCAGCCACGGCATGGTCGGCCGGCTGCGCAGCGTCTTCCCGAGCATATTGACTGCCGGCGCCACACAGACGAGCCTAGCCGCCTGAATCTCCGCTGCGCTGCGGGCTGCGATCACAGCACCGAAAGAAAAGCCTGCCAGCCATATGGATGCGTCCGGCTGCGTTTGCCGCACATGGTCGGCGACCGCAAGCAGATCAGCAGCTTCCCCGTCGCCGCCACCATAGCTGCCCTGACTGTCGCCGACGCCGCGAAAATTAAAGCGCAATGCCGGCAGGCCGAGTTCATTAAATGCACGCACCAGCGTGTGCACAACTTTATTATGCATTGTGCCCTGATGCTGCGGATGCGGATGACAGACTATTGCCAGCGCATCGCGGCGCGCGCCGGCGGGCGTCTCCAGCAGGGCCTGCAGGCTGCCGGCCGGACCATTAATAACCAGTTCGGATTTGTTGGTTGCTGCGGGCATGATGCATTATCGCAGCAATACTGCAATTATTACGATGCACTGCGCCGACCGCAGATTGCTTGCAACTTTTTACCGGGAGCCCGACCGCATATGAAACTTACTTCCGCCAGCTTTGGCCAGAACGAACGCATTCCGGAGCGCTGCGCCTTTGGCATTCCCTGCCCTGACGAGCACGTCCGGCTGGGCGAAAACCGCAACCCGCAGCTGAGCTGGACCGACCTGCCGGCGGACGCTAAATCGCTGGTGCTGATATGTGTGGACACGGATGTGCCTACATCCATGGATGACTTCAACAAGGAAGGTCGCACGGTGCCGGCAGCGCTGCCGCGCACCAATTTTATTCACTGGGTCATGACCGATATACCGGCAGGCGACGGGTCGCTGGCGGAAGGCGAATGTTCCGATGGTGTCACACCCGGCGGCAAGGACACACCAGCGGGGCCGCCGGGATCACGCCAGGGCATTAATGACTACACCGGATTCATGGCCGGCGATGCAAACATGGCGGGTAACTATCACGGCTATGACGGACCCTGCCCGCCGTGGAACGACGAAATCGTGCACCATTACCGCTTCAAACTGTTCGCCCTGGATGTGCCAACACTCGGTCTGTCGGGCGCCTTCACGGCCAGCGATGCGCTGGCAGCTATGAAAGGCCATATACTCGATCAGGCCGAACTGACCGGCATCTACTCAATCGCGAACGTCGAGTAAATCCACCTCAAACAAGAGAGTCGCATTGGGCGGGATAACCGTGCCGGCGCCGCGCGCACCGTATCCCATTTCCGGCGGGATGATCAGCAGACGCTTGCCGCCCACCTGCATGCCGTCAAAACCCTTCTCCCAGCCCTGAATAACCCGGCCTGCGCCCAGCGTAAAACTGAGCGGCTCGTCGCGATCCAGTGAACTGTCGAACTGGTCACCTTTGTTGTCCGGTTGCGAGGTGTCGTAGAGCCAGCCTGTGTAATGCACCACAACGTTTTTGCCGGCCTCAGCCAGCGCGCCATCGCCGACAGCAAGATCGGTAATTTTCAGGTTGCCCACGGTCACTTCCTCCGCACTGCCAGTTTGTGCTGCAGGTTCTCCACCGGCTGTTTGCGGCTGGCAGGCCATCAGCCCGGCCAGCACGACAGCCAGCCACATCAGCCGCATATTGCCGGACGTCAACAAGCTATTAGTCATCAGTCATCCTTGTTTGCAGCGTCCAGCTCCAAAGACGCCGAATTAATACAGTACCTCAGTCCGGTCGGTTGCGGACCGTCGCTGAACACGTGCCCGAGGTGCGCACCACAACGCGCGCAGACCACTTCTTCGCGGATCATGCCATGGCTAAGATCGCGGTTGCTGGTCACTTTGTCGGCCTGCGCCGGTTGCCAGAAACTTGGCCAGCCACTGCCGGAATCGTATTTGTGTGCCGACGAGAACAGTTCCTCGCCGCAACACACGCACAGATAATTGCCAGGCGTTTTGCAATCGTGATAGCGGCCGGTAAAGGCCGGTTCCGTACCCTGCTCCTGGGTAATATGAAATTGCTCCGGAGTCAGCCGCTCACGTAATGCGGCTGCGGAATGATCCCGCTTGTCGTTCATAGGGCAAATACCAGTTCAAAGGCCAGAAGAAATATGCACAACAGGGCACCGCACAATGATACCCAAATCGGGTAGTCAACCGTAGCAACGGCCCGCCGCCCGGACAGCTTGAGCCACAAGGCAGATGCGTTCACGGCGGCAAAAATCAGCAAAACAATAAAGCTGGTGATTTTGGCCAGCGTCACCAGCGGTATCAGGACAGCCAAAAATATCACGCTGCCGACGATAACCAGTGTCGCGGCCAGCGGTGTTTGCGTCATGGCATTGATGCGGGCAAACCACGCCGGCGCGCTGCCCTGCACTGCCAGACCGTAGATCACCCGCGAGCCCATAACCAGTTGCGGCAGCACGCTGTTGGTAATGGCAACCGCGCTCAGCGCCGCAATAACGGTCGGTGACAGCCAGCTGTCGCGGCCCACTATGGCAACCAGGGGCGCCTGGCTGCCGGCCAGTTCTGCCGGGCTGACCCGCAGTACAGCAACCGTAGCAACGGCGACGTACAGCAGCGTGGCAATCAGCAGTGCCAGCAGAATGGCCGCGGGCATGGTGCGATCCGGCTGCCGGACCTCCTCGGCAACATTCACCATGTCCTCAAAGCCGATAAAGGCGTAAAACGCCAGAAAACTGCCAAGCACGATCCCGGTCCAGCGGGCCAGGCTGAAACCCGGCAGCACATCCGGCCAGCGTTGTGGCAGCGTTGCAAAGCTGTCGGCTGCCGCACTCAGCACCAGCAGCAAACCGGCGACAGAAATCAGGGTCATCACTGCGGCCGACCAGGCCGACTCCACAATCCCCCAGCAAGCGACCAGCCCCAGCAACACAACGAATGCCATTATGATCAGCGTGCCGGACACAGCGCCTTGCGGCATGGGCAACAGCAAAGCCGCGTAGCCCGTGATGCCTCGGGCCAGCGTGGCGCTCGACACAATGCCGGTCAGCACCACCGCCCAGCCCGTCATGTCGGCTAGCCAGCGACGGCCAAAAGCCTCGCGCACGTAAGCGGCCTCGCCGGCGCTGCGCGGATACCGGGCGGCCAGCTCCGCATAGGAAAAACCGGTAAACGCAGCAATAACAGCGGCCAGCAAAAAAGCCAGCGGCGCCTGCAGGCCGGCCTTGCCGGCAACCTCACCGACCAGTACGTAGATCCCGGCGCCGACGATGGAGCCAAGGCCGTACAGGGTCAGCAGCGGCAATGACAGACCGCGTCTAAGTTGTGTCGCCATATTCGCTAATGTATTTCCGTCTTGGTTTCGCTATGATCCAAGCTGTTAGGGTGGTTTCGCAGTGCGCACCTGCCGTCATTTCCAACTGAGCCAGCTTCGCCGATGTCACGACGACAGCGATCACGTATGCCAAAAATAGCAATTATAGGATCCAAGGGAATACCGGCTCGTTACGGCGGTTTCGAGACCCTGGCGGAGAACCTGGTAAAACACCTTAACAAGCGCTGTGAGTTTATCGTTTATTGCAGCGCCCGCGCCTACAACCGGCAGCCTGAGCGCTTCCTCGGCGCTGAACTCAAATACCTGCCGCTGGATGCCAACGGCGTACAAAGCATTCCGTATGACATCTGGTCAATGATTCATGCCAGCCGACGCGCCGACGCAATGCTGATACTGGGTGTATCCGGCTGCATTTTTTTGCCTGTGCTGAAACTGTTCTACCGGGGCAAAATCTTTGTCAACCTGGACGGCATGGACTGGAAACGCCCTAAATGGGGACGGCTGGCCAGGGCCTTTCTGAAGTTTTCCGAGATTGTCGCAGCCAGATTCGCCGATCAACTGATCGCCGACAATGACGCCATCCATGATTACATCGGCACAGTATATAGCCGCGACAGTTTTCTGGTGGAATACGGTGGCGACAACGCACGCTCGGAACTACCGGAAAAAAGCGATGCATCAGTTTCTGTGGTAGCCCTGCACAAGAGCGAGCCGGACAGCGATCTGGTAGATACCGGTTTTGCTAAATACGCCATTGCTGTCTGCCGCATTGAGCCGGAAAACAATATTCACATTATTCTCGAGGCATTTGCTCAGGCTGATACGCTGCCGCTGGTGTTTCTGGGCAACTGGTCAAACAGCGAATATGGCCGTGCACTGCGGCGACGCTACCGCTCCAATCCGAATCTGTTGCTGCTGGACCCGATATTCGAGCCCCGCAAACTGTTCGCCCTGCGCAGCAACGCGGCCCTCTATGTACACGGTCACAGCTCTGGCGGCACCAATCCGTCGCTGGTGGAAAGCATGTCGCTGGGCCTGCCGGTGATTGCGTTTGACGTGGTGTTCAACCGTGCCACCACCGAAAACAAAGCGATATATTTTGACTCCACCGCCAGTCTGGCCGAGACACTGCGCGGGCTCAATAATCTGGACTTGCGCGGCAATGCCGCACAGATGCGGGAACTGGCTAAACGCCGCTATTCATGGGCCACGATCGCCGGCAAGTATGCAACTTTGTTTGAACTGCCGCCGCTTACTGAGCCGGAAGTCCTGCCGGAACAGCCGGCACCGCAGACGGCAGAGGTCGAGACTGTCAGGCCACTGTCCGGCACCGATCAAGCAACCAGTCTGTCGCGGGTCGGCTCAAATCGCGTCTGAACAAACGCTATGCGCAAGCCAACCGTTCTAAACGGTTCCAACAACTATTACATTCCGGGCGGCGCTGAAAAATACTTTTTCGAACTGGGCAACCTGCTGGAACAGCATGGCCATAAGGTCATACCGTTTTGCGGGGCATCGGACCGCAATATCGAAAGTGAATACGCCCGCTATTTTCCGCCGGCCGTGGATACTGCCAATCTTGCGCTGACTGACGTATTCCGTTTTATTTATTCGCGCGATGCGCGTCGCTATATCACGCGCGCTATCGAGGAAACTCATCCCGACATCGCCCACCTGCACATCTACCACGGCAAACTGACCGGCGCGATATTGAAACCCCTCAGCGACCGCGGCATCCCTATTGTGCAGACACTGCATGACTACAAACAGCTGTGCCCGGTATACAGCTGCGTGCGCCACGGCGAAGTCTGCGAAGCCTGTGAGGGCAAGCACTACTGGAAAGCGCTGGCTTACCGCTGCAACCGCGGTTCTGTCGCCCGCAGTGCCGTAAGCTGTGTCGAAAGTTACGTTGCCAGGATGCTGGGCGCGGTGGACAAAATAGACCATTTCATCTGCGTCAGCCACTTCATGGCCGGCAAAATGCGCGACATCGGCGTCGCGGCCACGGACATCACCACGGTGCACAATTTTGTTGACTGCGAACGGCTGCAGCCCGCCAGTGAGACCGGCCGCTATGTGCTGTATTTCGGGCGACTGGATGCGACCAAAGGATTGTTCACCCTGCTTGATGCAATGCGCATGAACCCGGACCTCAACTGTATCGTTGCGGGCAGCGGACCGGAGCGTGAGGCGCTGGGGCGCTACGCCGCTGAACACAATATCTGCAATGTGGAATTTCCCGGCTTTGTCAGCGGTGCCGCATTGGCCGAACTGGTCAGCTCCGCTGCCTGCACGGTGCTGCCGTCCGAAGGATTCGAAAACTGTCCGATGTCGGTGCTTGAATCACTGGCGCATGCCTGCCCGGTTGTCGGTACGCGTATCGGTGGCATCCCGGAACTCATCACTGACGGCGATGACGGTTATATAGTTGAACCCGGAGCAACCGAAGCCCTGGCTGATGCGCTGCGCAAACTCGCCGGCAACCCGCAGCAGGCCAGGCACATGGGTCAGGCTGGTCGCGAAAAGATGGCGCGCGATTTTTCGCCGCAGCGGCATTATGCGCAAATTCGGGCGGTATACGAAAAACTGCCGGGAGTGACAGCTTGGTAGCGCAGCTCGACACCGCCTACGTAACCACGCGACCGGCACGCGCGCTGTCACGTGCCGTGAGTTATGCGTTTTTTGAGGGCCGCCCGCTGCTGACCCGCGGGCGCTGGATCAACCCCTGGTTATTGCGCCGGGCAAAAAAAGTAGCGCAACGCAAGCAGTCTGCGGCAGTTGACCGGCCCCTGTTCATCCTCGGCACCGGTCGTTCCGGCACCACCGTGCTGGGTAAAATACTTTCCATGCATCGCGAAGTGGGTTGGCTCAATGAGCCCAAACTGATGTGGCACGCAGCCTGCGAGCATGAAGACCTGAACGGTAATTACACCGACTCAGCCGCCGCTTACCGGCTGGCTGCGGCAGATGCGACGCCGGCAGTGCAGCGGGCCATGCGCAACCAGTACGCCGCTTATCTGCGAACAACGCGAAACAGCCGCGTTCTCGACAAGTATCCCGAACTGATTTTCCGTACCGAATTTGTGCGACAGATATTTCCCGATGCGCGCTTTCTGTTTCTGGTTCGTGACGGCTATGCAACCTGTCGCTCCATTGCACGCTGGTCGCAACATCACGGTCAGAGCAGCCGCAAAGACAACACGGACTGGTGGGGCGTAAACCGGCGCAAATGGCAGTTGCTGGTTGAGCAACTGGTGCGCCGGGACCCGCAACTGGGCAACCATGCCGATACCATTGCCGGGTTCGATGATCACGTCTCCATGGCTGCCGTGGAATGGATTCTGACTATGCAGGAGGGCCTGCGGCTGACCGAAACCTGCAGTGACGTAACCCTGACGGTGCACTACGAACAGCTGACTCGCGCACCGCGCGAAACAGTCGCTGATATTCTGCAGTTTGCCGGTCTGCAGCCGGACGAGACAGTCCTGGACTACGCCCGCAAAACCCTCCGCCCGGTCGGAGAAACCGCTGCGCTGGAGCTACCCGCCATTATCCGCAACAGTTTTGATGCAGCCATGCAAAAGCTCGGCTATCAGTCGGCGCCAAACTCGTAGTTAAAAAGCCCGATATCGCGAGCGTAGATTTCCGCTACACGATCACGTGTATCGGCATCATAGTAGTCCGTGTAGTGCCGGTGCGCCGGTTCGCGGCGGACCCCCAGCCAGTCGCGCAGGCGTTCTGCCAGACTCAGGCTGACACCGGCGGGGTCTCTGACGTGCGGTAGTGGTGCCGGTTCAAGCCCGAGACGGCTGCAAACCATGGCAAAGTCATGCTGCAGGTTCTCGTAGCGGCCGACAAACTCAACCAGCAACTCACCGTCCGGCGTATACAAAAATTCGCTCTGTGGAATCACGTGCCGGTAGGCATCGCTCATATCCTTGGCCGGCCAGTGGGCACTGACAAATTCCCGGAACCCGAAGCGCAGATAGTGCCTGCGGTAACGATACTCGGATACCAGTCGTGCCCACGGGTTGCGCACAAAACTGAAGCGGTATGCCTGCTCAAACTGCTCCTGTTCGAGATGCCCCAGCGTCACGTATTCGGCGGCCGTCAGGTGTGCCAGTCGCTCCGGCCCCCGGGCCGGGTCATCGTTGGGCCGCAGCAACAATGCAGCGCGCTGCTCCCAGCTCAGCCCCAGCAGACCAAGAAAAAAGCTTTCAATACTCTTGCCCGCAGTTTTGGGAATATGCACGAATAAGCAGTTATATTCTTGGCAGTACATTGTTCTGCAGGCCCATTATTCCATCCATGCAATCAATCAAGGACCGCTTGCCCGCCTGGGTCAAAAAACCGCTCAAACACCTGGTCTGGAGGCAGCGCCTGGCCACGGCCGACGCCCGCGTTTTTCCTGACCTGATTGTAATCGGCGCGCAAAAAGCCGGCACCACCAGCCTGCATGCATGGCTGGCGCAACATCCGCAGATACTACCGCCTTTGGAAAAAGAAGTTCACTACTTTGACGGCGGCATCAGGGCGGGCAGCGACAATTTTGCGCGCGGACCGGACTGGTACCGTGCGCATTTTCCGCGCCGACAGACCGCTACCGGATCAATCAGTTTTGAAACCACGCCGATGTATCTGTTCCACCCGCTGGCGGCAGCACGAATCAAATCGCTGCTGCCCGCAGTAAAGCTGGTTGCGCTACTGCGAAATCCTGCCGAGCGCGCTGTCTCGCATTATTTTCATGCAGTGCGCAACGGTGGCGAAACCCTGGCGGCAGATGCCGCCTTTGCCGCCGAAGCACAGCGACTGGCCCCGGCACTCGCAGCCGGCGACTATGCGGCGCCGGAATTTGTGCGCCATTCCTACCAGGCACGCGGCCGCTACGCCGAACAACTGCGACGCTACTTCGATTGTTTCGCGCGCGAGCAGATACTGGTTCTGGACAGCGAGGGCCTGTTCGCGGCGCCGGACGAATACCTGCAGCGCATTTATGAATTTGCCGGCGTGGATAGCGGCTTCACGCCGCCCGACCTGCGACCGCGCAACGTTTCTGCGTCCCGGCAACCGGTAGACGATGCAGTGTACGCCGCACTCAACGAGTATTTCCGACCGCACAATCGCGAGTTGTTTGGCTTGCTGGGCGAATCTTTCGACTGGTAAGACTTCAGCGCTGCGCGGCATCCGGATTCCAGAATGCCTGGCCGGACTGCGCTATAACCCTGTCAACCAGTTCCGGTTCAGCGCGATTGACGAGGCTCCATAGCGTCGCAATCATGCCCTTGCCGCCCTGCTCCATCCCCGCCACGTAGCGGCTGAATGCCGCGATGTTGGCAGGCCGCTCGCGGGTCGAGCCAAGCACCTCATGGCCTGCCGCCGCAAAAGCTGCGGCAGTGGGAAAATCGGTGCCTTCATCCCAGTAGTGCCAGTCACAAATCACAATGTCGCGGGGCAGCTGTTCACGCAGTTCAGCATAGCCCTTGTTGCCATGCATATTGCGCCTGACCATGCCGGGAAACTCGTCATAGCGGATCAGCATGTCACCCCACATCCAGGTCCGGATAGATTGCCGGGCGAGAAAAGCCCTGATGTCGCGCACATGTTGCAGAAATAACTCCGGCGGCAGCATGGCTTCGCCGGCACGCGGCCATTTGCGACGCTGCGTCGCGCTCCACTTCGCCCGAGCCTTGCGCGGAAAAGCGCCCTCCACCTCGTCATGCCCGATATGAATGACGGTAGGCTGAATCAGTTCAATAATCTCCTGCAAATGGGCATAGACCCGTCGCATGGTTTCGGGATTGCGCGGGTCATAGGTGGCATTGTTGAACATCAGCTCCGGCGCATCCTGCTTGAAAAAGCGATGCTGTTTGGTCAGCAACGGCAAATGCGGCACTACCTGCATACCGCTGGCGCGCGCATAGGCAACGGCAGCAGCGAAATCTGCAGGCGACATTGCATTCGGCAGGGGCGTTATACCGGCAGCAGCAAAGGCAACATCGTCACCGACATACAGCAGCAGCGTATTCATGCGGGCCAGCCGTGCTTTGTCGATCAGGCCCTGCAAACGCGCCGGCGTCATCTTGCGCATCATCAGGTGCAGGGCGCGCACCGACAGTGCGGCGCGCTCACGCTGCTGCCCCGCCGTCAGCCTGCCGTCGGAGCGCGCCAGCCGCTGCGCCAGGCTATCGGCGGCATACAGCGCTGCCGCCCGCGTATTGGCGCGAATGCTGACCGCCGCGGGGCCAACCAGAATTACAAATTCGTCGTATTCAGCTCCGTTACCGAAATCCGGATCAATATCGATCTGCACCGGGGGAATATTCTCACGAGCGATAGCCGCAAAAGGGCTGGTAATGCCCGTATACAACTCATCCAGACTCATTGCCGGGAGTCCGGCGGCGTACCCGAGCGCAAGCGCGGCTGCGAGCGCCTGCCCGACCCGGTTCCAAACACGATTACGATAGGCAACACGCACGTCAGTACCTAAAATGGCGAATTCCTTCAGACCACAGAGTATGCATTAATATGACCGTCAGGCTGCCAAACCTGATTCTGCTGGGCGCGCAAAAAAGCGGTTCCACCGCAGTCTATGACTGGCTGTCCCAGCATCCCGACATTTTCGGCAACCCGGCCATGAAGGACTTTCCGTTTTTCTGCGACCCGCGTTACTACGAGCGCGGGCCCGACTGGTTTGCGGAGCATTTTCGTGGCCAGCACGCTGAAAGTTATATCCTGCACGGCTATGTGCACTATTTATTTCTTGGTAGTGAGATTGCGCAGCGGCTGCATAAGTTCAACCCTGAACTGCGGCTGATCGTATTGTTGCGCAATCCGGTCGAACGGGCATTTTCCGGCTGGCTGCAGGCCTGTAAAACCGGCCATGAGACAGACAGCGTATTTGCATCCGCGCTGCAGCCGGACCGCAATGATCAGCTGCATAGCCTGCACGACCGAGTGTATCGCAGCTACCTGAGCCACGGTCTTTACGGAAAGCAACTGCAACAATACCTGCGGGTTTTTCCGCGCGAGCAAATTCACATTGAACTGTATGAATCGGTGCAACAAAACCCTGCTGCCCTGTGTGAGCGGCTGTTCACGTTTCTTGGCATTGATCACGGCTTCCGGCCCAGACTGAGCGAGAAAAACGTTTATGGGAAACCGCGGTTTGCAGCGATCGAAAAACTTATCCAGCGTGGTATACCATCGGCACTGCTGCACAAGCTGATACCGCTTACAGTCCGCAGCAAACTGCGGCAGCGGGCGCGTGCACTGAACACGGTTGCAGTGGCGAAACCCGCGCTGGACCCGACAACCCGCAGTGAACTGCAGAGTTATTATGCGACTGACGTTGCGTTACTGCAGGAACTCACCGGTCTGGATCTGCAGCACTGGTTGCGCCCTGCTCCCGCCGGTGAACTTCCGCCAGCACCATAGCCAGGCCGGCAAACAGAAACAGGTACATGCGCACGTAGGACAGCGTCAGCAGCAGCGCCAGCAACACCACCACCGCCAAAGACAGGCGCAATGCCTGGGCCAGTCGGACATCGGCCGAATTTGGCGAGGTCAGCTTGACCGGGCCGAGCAGGCGCACAGTAGCCACCAGAAACGTAATAAATGCCAGCAGGGAAACTGCCCCGCCCTCCAGCGCCAGCCGGAGATAAAACGGATCCAGCGCGCCCAGTTCCAGCGTCTCAACGATGTTGCGCGCGTAACCGAAACCGAACAATGGCGCCTCCAGCAGCAGCAGCGGCACCGATACATAGGCGCTAAGGCGCGCTTCGGTGCTGCGGGCATACGCATCGCCGAACAGTAGTTCGCGGAGTAATTCGTCGGCAAACAATCCGAGCAGAGCCGCCCCGGCAACCGCGCCACAAATGGCGACCAGCAGCCGGCCGGTGGTTGCCATATCGCGTGTAAGCCACCGGTAGCCAAACCAGGCAAATATCAGCAGGACGATACCCAGCGCCGCGCGTGAACCAGAGAATATTGCCGTCGGCAGTGCCAGCAATAGCGATGCCCCGGCCAGCACCCGCACCAGCAGAGTGCCGGCATTCGTTGCCAGATACCCCACCAGTGGCAACGCCATACCGAGCAGCGCAGTCAGCTTGAGCGGGTTGTCAAACACCCCCATGGCGCGAAAGCTGGCATCGCGAATGCGGCCGGCCACCACCGCGTCGCCGCGGCCGCCAACTTCATAACGCAGGCTCAGGTCAGCGGGAAATACCGTTTCCTGGGCAAGATACTCGTACACCGACACAAGCTGATTGAACAGCAACGACGCCATTACCAGCCCCAGCACTATGATGATCTGCGAGCGGGTGCGCACGTAGGTAACCGCCAGCAACACAATAAACAGGCTGATGAGGCTCTCGCTGATGAGCTGGCCCGCGACGCTCAGATCGAGCCGGCCGGTCAACAGATTGCCCACCAGTCGCGCCAGCAAATAAACCAGCAAAGCGGCAAGCGCCAGCCGATAACGCTGCAGCAGCTCCCAGCCCTGCCGCACTTCGGCTGAACCCCATAGCGCGCGTGCCAGGTACATTGCCAGCAGCAGAAACAGCATGGCTCTTTGCATGGTCAGCGCGAATCCGTCTTCGGCAAAACCCATGGCAAAAAAACGCGGGTAAATACCGTAGAACAGGATGGCAACAAAAAACGCTGCACGCATATCGAAAAACAACAGAACCGCGAAGGCCAGCAGCGTCACAGCGAATAGCAGAGTAATTTCCATTTCTTGCCGCCGGCTATTTCTGCGCGCTGCCCAACAGCGGCAATACACCCAGGCGGCGCCATACCAGCAGCGCCGCGACAAGATTGTTTACGACCAGACCCGCCGTAGCGGCAATCGCCGCACCCACATCCTGCCATGGCGGAATGAGCGCAAAGCAGAGCACCAGAATGACAATGCCGCCGGCCGCGCTCGCCCGGCGATGATCCTGCTCGTGTCCGGTCATGATCAGCATGGAACGCACCGGACCGGTTAGCGCATTGAACAATTGTCCGCCCGCGAGAATCACCAGCAGCAGACCCGCAGCGGTGAATTCACTGCCGAACAGACCGAGCAGCAACTCAGGTGCCACAAACAATGCCACCGCAACAGGGACCGACACAGCCAGCATTAGCAGAGTCGCCTGTTGCGCCAGCCGAAAAAATCCGCCGCGCTGGTCTTTGGCCCACAACGCCGCCATCTTTGGCGCCAGCATCCGGTTTACCGGCACGGTTGCAAAAACCACCAGCGCGGCCAGACGATTGGCGGCCGCGAACAAACCGATGCTGGCCGCTGTGCTCCACATGCCCAGAAATATAACCGGTGCCCACGGCTGAATGATCTTGTTTATCAGGTCTGAAGCTGCCAGTGAGCGGGCGCTGCGCAATAGCGGCGCGAAATCGTAATCGCCCTGCGACACCGGCCGGTAACTGCTGGCACTGCGCTGCCAGAACACGCTGACCAGCAGTACCACCCATGCGCCGGCTGCATAGGCCTGAATCACGGCAGCAAGACTCCAGCCGGATACCAGCAGAAAAACCCCCGTCATGAGCAGCGGCAGCAGCCCGGTCTGCACCAGCACAGCCGCGCCAACGTGCTTTTCTGCCTGCAGGAATTGGCCATGCAGCATGAAAAGCGCCAGCGGCACCAGCACGAATATCATACCGCGCAGACTGGCGGTCAGTTCTGGCTTGTCAAAAACCGCCATTGCCAGCGACTGCGCACCGCCATAAAGCAGCGCAGCTATCAGCAAGGCCGCCGCCAGCACGAAGGCAACCGCGCGCAGGTAAATCATCCCGGCAGCCTGGCGCTCGTCATGCGCCAGATGCGCTGCGACGAATCGCACAACCGTGCCATCCAGACCGGCGCGGCTAAGGACCGCCGCCACGGTCACCAGCGCCAGCGCAAGGTAAAACAATCCGGAGTCCGCCGCGCCCAGCAGCCGCGCGAGCATAACGCCAAAAGCGAAAACTCCCAGCGCCGCCGTTATGCGCGCGATCAGTCCGCCGACCGCGCCCCGCAACAACTCAATAAAGTGACTGTCCAAATCAGCGACTGCGATTCAGCGACAGTTGTTCAGCGACTACTGGTGTCGCCCAATGCATCCGTCCGCAAGCGCCGGACAGCGAACAACAAAAAGCTGGCAAATACGCCCAGGATAAGACCGATAAGAAAACCGATAAACACCATGAACGAACGGTTTGGGCGGATATAGTGGTCCGCATCCGGCGCGACGGCCTCACTGAGCACCTTGAGCGCATATTCCTCACGCACGTTGGCAACGGTACGCGAATTGATCTGGTTTTCGATCATAAAAAATATCGCCTGCCGCACTTCAACAATGCGGGCCTTTTCGAGTTCCTTATTGAGATATTCAATGGTCCGGTTGGCCTCTTCAATCGCAACGCTGCGCAGGCGTTCATTGAGCATGGCTATGAGTGAATTTACCCAGGCCGCGGCCTGCTCGCGATCATGCCATTCGATAGCGACTGTTATGATTCCGGGCGATGCCTTGTTTTCGGTGACACTGAGCAGCTCCTCACGAAAAAACACATAAGCATCTTCGTCGGTAGGTATCTCGGCCGCATCCTCGACCAGCCACTCCTGATTCTCTGCATCCCAAAGCTTGGCAAACAACAGCGGCTTAAGACTGCCAGTGTTAATGAAGTCGATCAGAAAAGTCGGCGAACGCAGGGTCACCAGACTTTCTGTCAACGTATCACGTTGCGAAAATCTGCCGATAGAACCCATGCCCGGCACCGCCGAAAATCGATTGATCAGGGAGGACAAATCACCGCCGCCGGCAGCACTATCGGCTGCCGCCGCTACCTGCGCTTCGGCCCGGTAAACCGGGGTAGCAAGCAACGCCGCCACAACGGCGAGCACCGTGCAGAAAATCCAGATGCCGACCAGCAGCACCCGGTATTGTTTGAGTACGACGATGATATCGCCGGGCGTAAGTTCTGCTGGATTGCTGTCTGTCCGGGCATTCATGTTCAACTTACAGCCCTGCTAGTTGGAAATGCCGTTGATAGCCGCGACTGCAACCGCAGTGTTGTAGGCGATCTTGGTGATACTGGCCCATGACTGCAGCCGGAAGCCGCGTTGCGTGTCCAGCGGCACCACGATGGTATCGCCGGGTTGAATTCTGGTTTTGCCGCCGCCCCAGCGGCTGCCGGAAGCCAGTACCGCGCCATTGGCGCGCACTACATAAATGCCTTTCTTGGATGCATTGGGCGCCAGGCCGCCGCTGCGGTCAATGTAATCCTGCCGGCTGAGTTTTTCCGCATACAGGTGCGAGGTGGCAAACTGCACTTCACCAATAACCGTAACGGCCTGAGTTCGTCTCGGTACCAGCAACTGGTCGCCATCCTTGAGCAAGACATCGGCGGCCGCGCCGTCAGGCGCCAGCAAGGCCGGCAGATCTATCACCAGGCGGCCGGTCGCATCGACGGAGTTCAGTGAGGCCAGCAGCGCCGTGCCGACACTCTTGGCGTCCACTACTGAAGTGTCTTCCAGCGTGGTGGCAGCCTGCAACGAAATCGAGGCAATGTCGCTGCGCAGCCGCTCGCGCAAAGTAGCAAGTTGCTGCTGTTCCCGCAGGCGCAATTCCTCGCGCAGGAACACACTGCCTTCCGGAAAAGCATGATCGGTAAGCCCGCCTGCCCGCGCCAGCACGGAACTGAGCGTCTCCCCCTGGCGCACTGTATAAGTGCCGGGATAACGCACTTCGCCTTCCAGGGTGATCGCCATTTCGTTGGCCCAGTCCTGAATCCGCCGCACCGTCAGAAAATCGCCGGGTTGCAGCAGCACATCCGCGTCGCTGTCACCGTTGAGAATCTGCGCAAGATTGACTTCAAACAGCTCGGAGGTGCGCGTCTGTTCACCCACCACGACATAGCGGGTCAGCTCCGCGGCATTCTTGTAGGCGCTCTCCCGGAGCGAGCCGCCGGCCCGCAACAGATCGCTGACACGCATGCCGGTTTCAAACGGGTACTCGCCGGGGACGCGGACTTCGCCCTTGACGGTAACGCGCTCAAACGGCATATCAACGTCGGCCTGGCGGCCTAATTCCTCCAGCAACGCCGCGACGACCACTGAACGGCTGGAGACATTTTCCGGGTCGTCATTGAGTGAAAAAACGTACACGCGATCGCGTGCCTGCAGGGCGATGTTTTCCGCAGCAGCGGGATTCCGCAAAGCTTCATCCAGGTTAGCCGAAATTACCTGCACGCGTTTTTCCGGCCATGTTTCACGCCGGATCAGCACATACTCCAGGTCAGCCTGTGGCTGCAGCACGTCAAGGCTCTGCACCAGGTCAGACAGGCGCATGCCATCAAACCATTCGAAATTGCCGGGCCGCTTGACATGACCGACCAGGCTCAGGCCGTCGGTAAATTCCTGCAATACCGGCGGCACCAGCAAAATATCGCCGGCCTGCACACGCTGACTGCGGCCGGCATCAGTCTGCAGATTCAGGGCGAGGAACGAACGTTGCCATTTGCTGTCAATGCGCTCCAGCCTGGCACCTTCAGGATACGCGTCGGCGCGCAGCCCGCCGGCCAGCCGCAACATTTCCGCTGCCGTGGTCGGGGATTCCAGTTCATAAATGGCCGGTCGTTTGACGAATCCTCCGACCCCTACGGTGGTACCCACCGGCGGAATAAAAATCACATCGCCGCTTTCGAGACGGCGGTCATTGCGTGCATCGCCTCTCAGCAGGAGGTCATACAAGTCCAGCGTAGCGATCACTCGTCCGTCGCGCTTAAGCTGAATTTTGCGCAGCGAACCAACTTCGCTGACACCGCCGCTGACAAACAGCGCATTGGTAATTGTTGACAGCCCGCTGACGGTATAGGAACCGGGCCGCTTGGCATCGCCGGTCACGACTATATTCACGGAACGCAGCGACCCCATAGTGACTGCGGCACTGGTGCCAATCAGCTGTTCGGAAACCCGATCCAGAATATCCTGCTTGAGCTCCTGGAAGCTGCGCCCCATGACATTGATCGGGCCGATGTTAGGGAAATTAATGGTGCCGTCACGATTCACCACCAGGCTGTATTGACGGTTTTCCTTGCCGAACAACTGCACATCCAGCGTGTCGCCGGGGCCCATTCGATATTCATTGGGCACCGGAATATCCGTTGCCGGCGCAAAGGTCGTGGGCGCGCCCTCGAACAGGTCATAGCCGAAAGGCTGCAGCCGGATATCGCGCTCAAAAAACGGCAGTTCGCTGTTCAGCCAGTCATCCGAAGCGGCCGTCAATTCGGCTAACTGCTCGGCACTGATTACCACCGGTTGACCGGCGGCATCGAGTACCGCATTGCCTTCCGCATCAAACAGCGGAATATCCGCGACCTCGTCCTCGTCTTCCTCGGCAATCAGGAGTTCCGGAAACACCGGCGCAACCTGTGATTGCCTTGCACCGGGATTCATCAGGCCGTTCAGCAGAGCGTCGCGCTCGGCCGGCGACATCCGCTGCAGCAGATTAAGCTGCACCGGATCCAGTTCAGCGGGTGACTGCGCCGAAACCGGCGCGGCGATACAAAACAGTAGCAAAGCGACCGAAATTAGTCGGAAATTCAAAATCATGCGTGCTGTGACCTGGCGTGGAATCGAAAGTTTCTTGTTCTTGTTCGCGCGTTAATGCGGCGCCGGCGCAGCCCGCTTTCTCCCGCAAGCAGACCGCTGGCTATTTTAGCTGAAATGCAGCAATTCGGCCTGCCTTTCGGCCGCAGCCTGATCAGCCTTGGCCGTAGCGGCGTTCGGCCAGATAGGCGCTGACTAACCCGGCCACCAGAATGGCCAGATAGAACTCGTCTACCACGGCCGGGAAGTCACGCAAAAAACCTACATCCAGTTGTGAGTCCAGCGGGCATTTTGCTGAAACAGCTTGGTCGCTTCCATTTTATCGCCCGGCACGCTGTCGAGGAAAAGACTGTGGTCATAGCGCGTACGGTACTGCTCCAGTACCGGCCGATAAAGATCCATATGCACGTCCGGTATTCTGTGCTTGGCGCGGAACTGCGCAATCGGGATCATCGTAGTACGTCTGGTTTCAAACGGGCCGCAGTTTTCCAGCTCGATACCGCGCGGGCCGAAAATAGCCGAGTTGCCGGGCGAGCCGTAATTGGTATCGTCAAAGAACCCCGGCAAACGTTCACCTGTATTAACTGAGTTGTTGGTTGCAATGGTGTAGACGCTGTTGTGGTATGACGTAAGGCGGAAGTCGTGATACTCGAATCCGCCGGTAGCCACACGGCAGAATATTTCACCGCCCTTCATGGCCATGCAGCGGAACAACTCCGGCTCGAACTGCACAGCAGACATGGCGATATTGCCGATATCGGTTTGCACCACCGGCACCACGGCATCAATGCCGTACATTTCGACAAAGCGATCGTAAACATCGTAAATCGTGGTGGTGTACTGCTCTACCGGCCACATCCCACGGAGATTGCGCTGCTTCCACTGATTCGACACGATGCCCTGCGGCCCCATCAGGATCATCTGATGCAAAACATGGCCGGGCCAGTCAGCCTCATCTTTGAAGTAGCCGCCGAACACGATATAGCAGTTGTACTGTTTAGCCTTCGCGGCCACCGCCGCCAGTTCCGGCCCGTCCAGTGTCAACGCCAGGTTGTAATGCTGCTCTTTGGTCCACTGACTGAAACCGGTTATCGGAAACTCATGGAATACCAGCAGGTCACTGGGCGGCCCGCCGCTTTGCGCAATATCAATGCACTCCAGAAAATACTTCAGGTTGCGGTCAATATCGGGCTGCGGGTTGGCGCCGTTCACCCCGCCGACACGGGTCTGCACGGCGCTGACAAAAATCATGTCGCGACGCAGATCAACCACAGGATAAGTGCCGTCTTCACGAACCATTTGAGGCATGGACTTAGCTCCAGACATTATGTTGTTCTCCTTCTTGTTCTGCCGACGGGCGTCTGCCGCCTGTTGGTAGGCAGTGTAATGCATGCAATGCGCTGCCTGCACAAAAGCTATAATCAGGGCTACAGCTATGTTCGCTGCGCGGTGTCACCTTGGACGGGAGACTAATGATGAACACCAGGAAACATTTCTTCGCCTCGGCAACAGGATTGTTCTTTGCATTGCTATTCAGCCTGCCGGTGCTGGCCGATGCACTGCTCGTCAGTGAAGCCGGCCGGCGTGCCATCAGCCCGGAAATTGCAGTCGGCCCTGATGGTGCAATTAACATCGTCTGGCTCGACAAGGGGCTTACTGCCAATCGGCCGCCGCCGAAACCGCGCAAGCCGGGTGAGCACAGTCACCGTTCGGAGACGGATCTGTATTTCTCCCGTTCGGAAGATCAGGGTAAGACCTGGAGCAAACCGGTCCGCGTAAATGACAGCGACGGTGAAGTCTGGGGCTTTTCAGTCAGTAAGCCGCGTATTGAAGTCGGACCGACCGGCACCATCCATGTTTTTTATCCGGCGAATGACCGCTCCGAAGCCGTTGGCAAAGACGTGGTCAGCGCCCGCTATCGCCGCTCCACCGATAACGGTAAAACTTTTTCCGCAGCCATCACCATGAATCGCCCTGTTACTGAAGACCGCGAGGAAATTCTTGGCGAGGGGCTGGCCATGACCAACTCCTTCGGCACCATGGGCGTGGCTCCGGACGGCACCGTAATCACCGCATGGCAGAACGTGGCCACCATGAAAGACAGCACCGGCGGCGCCGATGCCGTGGTAGCGATTTCGACCGATGACGGCCGCAGCTTCAGCAAGGAAATCATTGCCATTCCCGGCAACAAGATTTGTCCCTGCTGCCAGTTGACGCTGGCTTTCGCCGAGGACAGCTCGGCACTGATGGGACTGCGTTATCTGTTTGATGACGGTCGTGACAGTCAGGTCGCCCGCTCTGCTGATGGCGGCAAAAGTTTTCAGCTTAGCGGTCGGCTGGACCTGGACCCATGGCCCATCGATGGTTGCCCGCTCAAGCCGACCGAACTCGCAATTGATGGCGACAATGTCTACGCGGCCACTTACACCGGCGGCGAAACCCCGCCGGGTATTTATTTCACCGTTTCAAACGACGGTGGCAAAAGTTTCAGCGGCAAACAGCAAGTTCACCAGCAGGCCGCTGTGGCCGACGCGCCGGCCCTGACGGTGGATGTCAACGGCCGTGTCCGGCTGGTGTGGCATGCCAAAGTGGACAGCGGCCGCCGCATTTTCACGGCCACTTCCGCTGATCAGGGCAAGACGCTGTCAGCCCCGGTTGAGGTAGCCACGCCCGCTGGCAAATCCATGTTTCCCGCCACAGCGGTTGCCGCAGACGGCAGCGTCTACGTCACCTGGCAGCAGGAAAATGAAGAGGTTTATGTCATTCGCCTGCCCGCGCCGGCACAGCAGATGGCAAGCGAATAATGGCAGACTGGCTGCGCGCCGCGCTGAGCTGCGCACTGCTGCTTTGCTCAGGTCTGACGCTTGCCGAGGATCGGCAGCAGCTAATAGCGCTCAATGCCGAAGGCTTTGAAGCCGCGCTCGAAGCCGTGCAGGCCGATGGTGCACCGGTAGTGCTGGTCAATTTCTGGGCGACCTGGTGCCAGCCCTGCCGCGAGGAAATTCCGATTTTTCTCGAATTGCAGGAGCAATACGGCGATCAGGGATTTCGCTTTGTGGCAGTTTCGCTCGACGAAATAGAAACCATGGACACCGTGGTGCTGCCGTTTATGCAAAAGTGGTTCCCTGAGTTCTACAGCTATATCAGCGCCGAATACGACATGGATGACATGGTCAGCGTGATTGATAATGGCTGGAACGAGGTACTGCCGACCAGTTACGTGTTTGCCCGCGACGGCAGTCTCAGCGAGCGGCTGCAGGGCAAATATACCGCTGAGGAATTTGCTGCCCGCATCAAAGCACTGTTATAGATCAACCACATCATGGCAGCCGCATACAATCGCCAGTGGCGGGTTGCCCGCTATCCGCAGCCGGGCGAAGCCGTCAGCGAGAAGCTGTTCAGCTACACGACTGCCGCAGTGCCGGAACCGGCTGCCAACGAGTTTCTGGTGCGCACCCTGTGCCTTGCCCCCGGGCCGGCACAACGCGGCTACCTGCAGGATGCAGACGGCGAAGCGTTTTTGCAGCCGGTTGCCATAGGCGCGGTCATGCGTGGCCGGGGCGTCGGCCAGATTGTTGCCTCGCGCCATCCTGACTATCCCGAAGGGGCCATCTTCGTCGGTTCGCTGGGCTGGCAGGACTATTCAATCCAGCAGCCGCGCGGCAAGGAGTTCGTCTTCAGCACGCGGCTGGTTGAGCAGCCGCTGCTGCCGCTGTCGAGCGAACTGACGCTGCTGGGACAGGCCGGCGCCACGGCCTGGTTTGGCCTGCACGATGCGGCCGGCCTCCGGGCCGGCGACCACGTATTGATCTCGGCTGCTGCCGGCGGCGTGGGCTCGTCTGCCGGGCAGATTGCCCGGCTGATGGGCGCTGCAAAAGTTGTCGGCCTGGCCGGCACTGATGAGAAATGCGCCTGGCTAATCAATACGCTGGGCTTTGACGCTGCCATCAACTACCGCAGCGACAATCTGGCGGCGCGACTGACAGAGCTGTTTCCCCACGGCATTGATGTGTTTTTCGATAATGTCGGCGGCAAAATACTGAATACGGCGCTCGGACACCTTGCCATGCACGCCCGTGTTGCCATCTGCGGCTTTATTTCCACTGATTACGACCCGGATGCCGAGTGCGGCCCAATCAATTATCGCAATCTGGTCAGTAAGCGCGCCCGCATGCAGGGCTTCGTGTTCTTCGATTACTGGGAACGCTATGCGGAAGCGCAGGCAGCACTGCGCGGCTGGTATCGTGATGGTTTATTACATAATACGGAGCATGTCTTTAACGAGCTGGAGGCCATGCCGGCGGCGCTGGCCGGGCTGTTCACCGGCGGCAATCGCGGCGTAGCGGTGTGCCGCGTTGCCCCGGACCCCAAGCTATAGAATGGCCGGTTCTGACGGTTTACCAGCAACACTCTGATCGGTAAGAATAAACCCATGCTAATTCTGATATCACCGGCGAAAACGCTGGATTTCGACACCCCCGTGAAGGCCCGCACTGCCACCCAGCCGGAATTTCTCGATCAGGCCGAGGCGCTCGTCAGGGAACTGCAGGCACTGACGCCGGACGGGCTGTCTTCCCTGATGCACATCAGCGACAAACTCGGCGTGCTGAATTACGAGCGCTACCTGGAATGGCACCGGCCGTTCACGCGCGACAATGCCAGGCAGGCGGTGCTGGCATTTAAGGGTGACGTCTATACCGGGCTGCAGGCGGAAAACTTTTCCGCCGCAGAATTTAAATTTGCCCAGCAGCATTTGCGGATTCTGTCCGGGCTGTATGGTGTGCTGCGGCCGCTGGATCTGATGCAGCCCTACCGGCTGGAAATGGGCACCCGCTTCACCAATCCGCGCGGCAAGGACCTTTATGAATTCTGGGGCAACGCCATCACGGAAAATCTGAATGAGCAGCTCCGCAAGCTGAAGTCGCATACGGTGGTCAACCTGGCATCCAATGAGTACTTCAAGGCAGTTCACAAGAAAGACCTTGATGCCACCGTCATTTCGCCGGCTTTTAAGGATCTGAAAAACGGCAAATACAAAATCATCAGCTTTTACGCCAAAAAGGCGCGCGGCCGCATGGCTGCCTGGATTATCAGCAAGGGCATCACCGACCCGGCCCGGCTGAAGAAATACCGGCTTGACGGCTACAGCTATTGCGCCGACATGTCGACACCTGCCACACCCACCTTTATCCGGGACGAAGTACCCAACTCATGATTATTCTCAAACGCATTCTGGCCACCTGCGCATTGCTGTTGGTGGCCAGCTACCTCGCTCTCGTCGTTTACGCCTACTGGCCCACAGGCATTGAAACCATGCCGGCGAAGGAACTGGCCACCGCGGAAGACCGCTTTGCTGACGTCAACGGGCTGGAATTGCGCTATCGCACCTATGGGGAACCGGCGGCAGACAAGCCGAATTTGCTGCTGCTGCATGGCATGGGAAACTCACTGCAGTCCTTTCGGCTGCTTGCGCCATTGCTGCAGGATGACTTTTTTGTGGTGGCGCTGGATATGCCGGGCTTCGGACTATCATCCAAGCCATCAGACTATGACTATCGGGCGGGCAGCATGGCAGCAACCGTGGGTGAGTTTGCGCGGGCAATTGGTCTAGAGCGCTATGCCGTGGGCGGACATTCCATGGGCGGCGCGATTGCCCTGCTGACCGCCATTAACGAACCTGAAGTCAGCGGCCTGATACTGATGAACCCTGGCATCATTAATGACGGTGTGCCCGAATTCACGCGTTACATGCCGTTTCCGTTTCAGCGCATTTCTGCCAAGCAGTTTGGCGATCGCAATTTTCGCGAGCGCTTTCTGAAGATTTCCTACATCAACACAGCACTCATAACGGACGAGGTAATGGACGACCTGCAGCTGGCAGCTCGGACCGACGACTATCTGGCAGGCGCCACCAGCATGATGGGCCAGTATGAAGAGCCGGTGGGCGTAGCGCCGCTCGCTGATGTCACTGTCCCGACCTTAATCGCCTGGGGCGAACAGGATCTCAACAAGAATGAGACGGAGCTGCAGCAACTGCAGGAAGGGCTGACAAATACGCAGGTGAGCGTTGTCAAAGTGGCTGATTCCGGGCACTACGTGCATGAGGAAGGCGCCGCACCGGTGGCCCGGGCCATGATCGAAGCCGCACCGCTATGGCGCTGACCGGGTTCTTACTCTGACCCCATTTATTGGGGTTTTTACTCTGACCCCATTTATTGGACCCCATTTATTGCGGGCAAAGAAAAACCCCGCCGAAGCGGGGTTTTCCGAATGCATCTGCTAAGTAAAACTTAGCTGAATATCATTCTTAGGCTTTGATCTTGCGGCGGAAGCCGAGCAGACCAAGAGCCGAACCGAACAGCCAAACAGCGGCCGGAACCGGAACAACGGTTGTCGTCAGCGAGAACGAGTTCACCGTGTCAGTACCGTCCACGTCACCGGCTGCATCACGACCTTCAGTCAGCAGAGACAGCGTGCTGCCGTCCCAGGTAGCTTTCAGGCGTGCAGGGCCGTTGGGTCCGCAAGGCGGAGCCGTGCTGCCAGCATCGTTGATCGGATCGTTGGAAGCGCCGGGCAGGTAGCAGGCACCAGGAGTGACTGAACCATCAGAGATGTTCCAGGCAAACGGCATGCCGGCTGTAACACCCGGTGAACAGTTGGCCGGAGCGAACAGGGTGCGTGCGCAGTCAACGCTGCCGACGGTGCCAAATCCGCTAGCCAGGTCAATCGTGACGTCTTCCCAGATACGCAGCCACCAGCTGTTGCCACCTACGACAACCTGGTCGCCAACCGTACCCGTGATCACGAGCGTACCGCCGATAACGTCACCGGTGCCATCGTCAGTGATGATAGTACCGCTGTAGGTTCCGGTGAACGGAGACAGGGCCTTGGGAGCGCCGCCGTCGTCGTTCCAGGTAAAGGCACTCGGAGCACCCGCCAACAGCACGTCCGGCACTGCATCACCACCGTCAAAAATTCCGGTCGTGTTGGGAGTGCCATCGGCGTTGTTGTTGGTAATGCTGGTGCTATCCCAGTTACCACCTGTGATGGTGATAACAGCAGCGTTTGCGCTAAACGATACAAGCGCGAGAGCTGCCATTGTGATTACTTTCTTCATTACAACTAATCTCCAAATATTTATAGATTGTCTTATTAGAGATTTGCGGCCCGGCTGTCTCCCCTTGTAACACTCCTTTCAACTGCTTGGTACACAGCGGAAAGAGCGAGATCCGTAGCTTTGCGTCGCCGGCTCACGCCGGTTTTGCCTTTGTCCTCTTTTCATCGACGAACCGAATGTAACCGGTTTGGGACATTGAATCAAAGCGTTTTTACATAAGCGAGAAAATAGCAAAAAAAATGTGAAAGCCAGCATTGGAGCCGTTTCCAGCTCCCCGGCGCAAGCCATTGTTTTATATGATTCATGGTCAAACCCGTGCTGCAGAGAGCGCAGCAAATGCCGCTGCCGTGAGCCACCGCCACAGGCAGAAATAAGGGGTTCGTGGCTGCACAGCAATAAAAGCGGGCCGCCCGAAATCCGGGCGGCCCGCTGCGTTGCAATCGCTTATTTAATGTGTATGGAGTTAACTCTGGCGCACCCGGCGACGCACCCCGAGCATAGCCAGTGCGGAACCGAACAGCCAAACCGCTGCCGGCACGGGCACTACCGTGGGCAGTTGTGACCCCAGCTCCAGATTGTATTCGGCCGTAGCAGCCAGTGCCACAAAACCATTCCATGAACTTATAGTATTGATGGTAAACGGGTTCATCAGGTTATTGGTATCAACGGTGCCGGTAAAACCCGGACCGTCGAGAATATCGCCGTAAGCAAAAAAGTTATCGGCACCGGTCCAGTCGGTCAGGGCATACGGAGGGCCGAAGGTCTCCAGCGGACCGCCACGACCTACATAGTTGCCGCCATATTGATAACCCGGGCCGCAGGCTGCGCCGTTAGCGCCGTTGCAGCTTACGCTGCCGGTCAGCAAGCGCATACTGGATCCCACTGTTTTCCAGTGAAAGTCTTCCATTGTCACGGTGTCATATTCCGGAGTATTCGGGTAATCGGGGTTCAGATCCCAGTTGGATGTCAGACTGCCCACCTGTGCAAGATCGAGCCAGATCACGGCGCCAGTCGTGTCATCGAAGGTGATGACGCCGGCAACCGCCATTTCCGGTCCGCCGTTGGCGGTAGTGGACAGCGTATTGGCCCCGATCTGACCCGGATTCCAGGTCTGCATGCCATCCCAGGAGCCGGTCACGGTATAAGAAACAGGCGCAGCGTTAATTGCGGCTGCAAGTGCCAGGCCTCCCAGTAGTGCAGAGAATTGAATTAAACGGCGCATAAGGTTTCCCCCAATTGTTTGCCAGTTGTTGTGATTGTGTTCGTAGTCGGGAGACACCCGCCGCCTGTGGTACGCAGGCAATATTCAGCAGGTGTTTGCGACAATCTGTAACCTACAGGTTACGCCGCATGGCAAGAAGCACAGTTTCGATAACGCAATTGTTGCGGTTCCGGAACGATCTGTCGGTACCGGCTCGACAACATCAGTTAGGATTAAACGTTCGACACCGGTCCGCCGACGAAGGCACCAAACAATACTGGAGAGTTGTGCACTTATGGAAAAGGCCGCCATCAAACAGGAGTTTGCGGAACTGACGGGTCAGGAAGTTCAGGAGCTGATGTTTGAAATATTCAACCTGCTGGCCGAACATTTTGACGGCGACACCACACTGAACAGCCTGCGCATTGGCAACTACATCGGCCTGAAGTCCATTTATTACGGCGTCCCGACCAATAACAAGGACATCGCTGCAACTCTGAATATTTCACCGTCGACGGTCTCAAGACTGGTTACCAACCTGATGCAGCTGGGCTATATCGGCGAGGAATCGCACCCCAGTGACGGTCGGGTCAGACTGGTCAGCATTCTGCAGGATCACCCGGAGCAGCAGGCTTTTGAAAGCTCCGTCAGAGAGGCGCTCGGCCAGGGATTCCGGCTGAAGAAATCAGTTTTAAACTAAGCACCCCAGCGGCATGGTTCGACGGCGCGGCATCTTCTAGAATGCCGTTTTCTACCGCCGGCGAGATGCGAGCTTTTTCATGGGTAAAACCGGAGTGACCGGCCTGCGCCGCGTCTGGAATGCGTTGTTTTTTTCGCTGGCCGGCCTGCGGGCTGCCTGGCGCCATGAATCGGCGTTCCGCCAGGAAACCACGCTGTGTGTGCTGCTCATTCCGGCCGCCTTCTGGCTGGGCAGCAATGCCATTGAATACAGCCTGCTGGTCGGCACGCTGCTGCTGGTACTAATTACCGAGCTGCTGAATTCGGCGGTGGAAGCCGTGGTTGACCGTATCGGCGATGCACCGCACACCCTGTCCGGCCAGGCCAAGGACATGGGCTCGGCGGCGGTGCTGATCTCGCTGCTGCTGGTGGTGTTTGTCTGGGGCAGTATTGCCTGGCAGAAGTTTTACTCCTGAGTCCGATTGCGCCATGCCACATGCTGATTTTCGCAGCTTTCTGCAGACCGCTGACGAAGCCGGCCTGGTCAGAACGATCAGGCGGCAGGTCGATCCGCTGGAAGAACCCGGTTGCTACGTCAAACTGATGTTCCACGGGCTGCCGGAAAGCGATCGCTTCGGTTTTCGCTTTGCAGATGTCAGCGGCTCCGCTTTGCCGCTGGCCACCGCCGTGCTGGGTGCCTCGACACGCGCGTATGCGCTGGCGCTGGATATCGTCCCCGACGAGATAAACAACCATTGGCTGCGTGCTTTGCAGGCACCGCTACCGACGCACCTGATACAGAGCGGCCAATGTCAGGAAAACGTGCTGACAGGTTCAGACGCGCGACTAGACCGGTTGCCGATACCGGTCTGGACGCCGGGTAAGGATCCGGCTCCCTATATCACGACGCTCACTGTGCTGCATAATGCCGAGACCGGCGTGCAGAATGTCGCTGTGTATCGCACCCAGGTTACGGACTCCGGCCATGTCGTCGTCAATATCAATCCCGGCAGACAGGGCTATGACTGCATGCAAAGCAGTTTTGCACGCGGCGAACCGGCGCCCGTTGCATGGGTCATCGGCGCTGAGCCGGAATGCTACGCCGCCGCCGTGGCAAATCTGCGGCCCGGTTTTGACGAACTTACCGTGGCAGGTGCGATGCGCGGCGCGCCCATTAATATGGTGCAGGCCAAAACTTCGGCACTGCAGGTTCCGGCCAGCGCGGAAATCATCATCGAAGGCGAGATATTGCCGGATGCTGCCGCAGCCGAGGGGCCGTTCGGCGAATCTGCCGGCTACATGAGTGGCGGTGCGCCCAAGCCGGTGGCGCGCATTACCGCTATCACCCATCGCAATAACGCCTGCTATTACGGACTGGCCAGTCAGATGCCACCTTCCGAAAGCACCGTACTGCAAAGTCTGTCGAATGCCGGTGTGATAATGCACATGCTGCGCCACGAAGCGGGTGAAGAGCGCGTCGTTGATGCACACATTGATCTGATGTTCGGCGGCGGCGCTGCGCACATCATCATTGCCATGGATCCGGTTGATCGCGAACATGTGCGGCGCGTGGGCCGTCTGATTGCCGACCATACGCCCGTCAAGCGCATCACCATAGTCGATGCCGACATTGATATCCGTGATCGGCTCGAACTCGACTGGGTCATGAGCTCCCACTACAACCCGGATCGCGATA
>CAYGKB010000002.1:0-27945 GCA_964350425.1 uncultured Chromatiaceae bacterium
CACCCCAGAGGTCGCGATACTGGTTGGCGGCACCGATGAAATCCTTGTGGGTGAATAAAATTGCATCCACCGACGGCAAATCGCTGTTGAATGCCGACGGACAGTCAATCATGACGCTGCCGCCGTCTGCTGCGATCCGGTAGGCCGCATGTTCCAGACCGAGCCGCGGCTGACAGCGGAGCTGGCTGACACCGTGACCAATCTCGCGCTCCCCCACACGGTAACGTCGACTGGCAGCGGCGGCGCTAATGATGCGTTTGCGCCGTGCGCCACAAAACGGGCAGCTGCGAGGCCGGGCGCCGATGGCGTTGTACCCGCAGGAGGTACAGACGTGCTGCTTACTGCCGAATCCGAACATAAGCCTCAGCCTGAAGAATGTTGCAGCACCAGAATGTGCCGCTCGCCGGCCAGTTCCGGCACGACGACACTGGTGCTTTGGCTGAGTTGCCAGCCAGTCTGCGCGGTTGCCAGCGCGGCCAGTTCCGCATCCGGATAGCGCCCCTTCATGGCGATAAGCCGGCCGCCGGGAGTGACTGCGTGAGCACAACCGGCCACAAAATCCTGCAACGAAGCAAAGGCCCGCGAAATCGCCGCGTCAAACAGCGGTTCCGGCCGGAATGTTTCAATCCGCGCCTGCTCCACCATGACGTTCTGCAACCCCAGGCTGTTCACAGCGTGCTGCACAAAGCGGGTTTTTTTGCCGTTGGCATCCAGCAGCGTGAAATGAATATCAGGGAAACACAGCGCCAGCGGAATACCCGGCAACCCGGCGCCGGTGCCGATATCAGCTATGCGCGCGCCGCTCACGAAAGGCAGCGCGCTGAGCGAATCAAAAATATGCCGGGGCACCATCTGGCGTGGCTCGCGCACAGCGGTCAGGTTGTAGGTCTGATTCCATTTGTGGAGTTCGGCGAGGTACCGACACAGCGACTCAGCCAGATGGTCGGCATCAATGCCTTCGGGGAGCGCAAAAAAAGAAAGACCGGCACGCAGCTGCGTGCCGGTCTCTGTCTTATCAAATACCGCCTTAATTTTCCCGAATGCGCAACTCAACGCGACGGTTGGCCGCTTTGCCGTCACGGGTCGCGTTGTCGGCAATCGGCTCGGCCTCACCGTAGCCTTTCGCCGTAATGCGCCCTGCGTTGACGCCTTTACCAATCAGATAACTGCGCACTGCCTCGGCACGACGTTGCGACAGGCCCTGGTTGTAACCGGCGTCGCCGTCCGCATCGGTGTGACCGGCGACTTCAATACTGACATCCGGATTGGCAACCAGCGTGGCAGCCTGCGCGTCCAGAATTTCGTCAGCGCCGTCGCGCAGATCCGCGGAGTTAGTGCGGAATTTAACGCCTTCCAGATTAATCACCGTGACCACCGGGCAGCCGACTGCATCCACTTCGGTGCCGGCTGGTGTGCCCGGGCACTGGTCTTTGCTGTCAACCACGCCATCGCCGTCACTATCGAGTTCACAACCGCGGGCATCCACCGCAGCGCCGGCCGGCGTACCCGGGCACTGATCGCGATTGTCATAAACGCCGTCGCCGTCACTGTCTCTGGGAGCGGGCGCCGGTGCCGGTTCGGCTTTACGCGGCGGGCTGGACTTGCTGCCGAAAGGCGTGCCGAAACCGATATTCAGAATCCAGTCCTTGGAATCGATGATGTCATTGTCGGAACGGTACAGAATCTCGCCGCGCAGCCGGCTCTTGCCATCCCGAATCGGCACGATCGCACCCAGACCCAGATCAATGTAGTAGTTGTTGTCGTTGTCGGCGCTCTGATACCGCGAGTGCGACATACCCAGACCGGTCAGTATGTACGGCTGGAACTGGCCGCCGCGGTTGAACACAGCCAGTGCGTTACCGCCTATGGCGAACTGGTTGATGTCAGTGCCGCCTTTGGACTTGTCGCCGTCCATTTTCAGCCCGCTTAATGCCAGTTCCAGATTCCAACGCTCATCAAATGCCTTGCCAAGGCGCACCGTGCCGCCGTTCAGGCCGTCATCAACCAGGCGGTCGCGATCGGCGAGCTGGGCGCTGAGCATGCCGTCGAAATAGCCGTCACCAATATGATCATCTGCCTGCGCCGTGCCCAGTGTGATGAACATTGCTGCCGTCAGCAGCGCGAAACGTTTCAAATTGTGCATACAGATTCCCCCGTCCGCCCGGTTGTCACAACCGCTGTTATGTATAGCAAAGATTCTACCGCAGATGTCGCTCAAACACCCGTCTGCGGGCAATTCTACAACCTGACCAGGGTTCGGCCGGTTACCCGCCCATCAATCCAGTCCTGCACGCAGCCGGGTACCGCATCGAGCCCGATTTCGCCGTTCACGATACGTTCCAGATGACGCGGCCGCAGATCGCTGCCAAGGCGCTGCCAGACTTCGTGCCGCAGCGCGCGCGGCGTATCCACGGCATTGATACCCAGCAGGTTAACCCCGCGCAGAATGAACGGCATGACCGTGGTCTCGAGCTTGTGGCTGGCCGCCAGCCCGATACTGGCAACGTTGCCGCCATAGCAGGTGCTGCGAGTGAACCAGCTCAGCATGTCACCGCCGAGGTTATCCACCGCACCGGCCCAGACGGCTTTCTCCAGCGGCCGGCTGCCCATTTCCAGCTCTGCAGCGGCGACCACTTCGGCCGCGCCGAGCTCGCGCAGATAGTCTGCAGCAGTCGCTTTGTGACTGATTGCATGCACTTCGTAGCCGCGTCCGGCCAGCAGATCAACCGCCACGCTGCCAACCCCGCCGGTCGCGCCATTCACCGCCACGGGCCCGTTGCCGGGCTGCTGACCGTTCTGTTCCATGCGATGCACCGCCAGTGCGGCGGTAAAGCCGGCGGTGCCGAGCGCCATCGCCTCACGCATGCTGAAGCCGGCCGGCAGCGGAATGACACTCGCGGCCGGCAGCCGCGCATAGGCGGCAAAACCGCCGTCCCGGGTTTCGCCGAGGCCGGCGCTGGTTACCACAACCTCATCGCCGACATTGCAGTCCGGCGCTGTTGACTCGACTACGGTGCCCGCGACATCAATTCCGGCCACCAGCGGCAGGCTGCGCATGATTTTGCCGGCGCCGGTTATGGCCAGGGCGTCTTTGTAATTGATGCCGGACCACGCGGAGCGAATGACCACTTCGCCGTCGCTCAGCTCATCCAGACCGATTTGATCGAGGCTCGACGCCACGCCCTGTTCCGCTGCATGCACGCGCAGCGCGGTAAATTTTTCCATGCGGTATCCGTCCCCGGGATTTGTCGCGAAGATTGTCGTTATTGTGACTGTATAGTAGCTGCAAAGCGCGAACCTCACACTCGTCAGGCTGTCAAAAGCAGCAGCAATCTTCGGAGGAAGCAACATGTTGATACACTGGATGGCACGCACTTTGGCAACGGCCGGCGTGATCCTGATCTGCAGCGCACCCGCCGGCGCAGATGAACACATGCCGCGCACAGTTGCGGTCAGCGGCACCGGTTTCGCCACCACCGTGCCGGACATGGCGCGTGTTGATATGAGCGTGGTCGAACGCAACGAGTCACTGCGCGTCGCGCAGCAGGCCGCCGGACAGGCAACCGGCAGGGTTCTGGAATTACTCGACCGGCTGAATATCGAGCGCAAATACATAAACACCACCGGTGCCAGTATTCGCCCCGAATACAAGTGGGACAAACAACGCAATGAACAACAGCTCACCGGTTACGTGGTTGAGCGGCGCATCAGCGTCGAACTGCGTGACCTTGAGCAACTCGGACCGCTGATCGAGCAGGTCACCGCGACCGGCGTCAACCAGCTATCGCCGCCGCAGATGGACAGCACCCGACGCCGGGAGGTGTATCGAAAGGCCCTGACCAATGCCTATAACGATGCCCGCGCCAACGCCGTCACGCTGGCCGCAGCGGCCGGCACAACGCTGGGTGCGGTATTGAGCATCAATTCAGGCACCGCACCGATAGTGCCGCAGCCGCGCATGCGCCTGCAGGCCGAAGCGGTGATGGCTGACAGCGGCACGGAGGCGTCCTATACGCCCGGTGAAATCCGTTTTGACGCCAGTGTCAGTGCCGTTTATGCGCTGGCGGGGAAATGACAGGCCACCAGCGCACCATTAACTTCGCGCAGTTGCGGCGATTCCGCGGCGCATTGTGCGGTGGCCAAGGGGCAGCGCGTACGGAACACGCAACCATCGGGCGGGTTCAGCGGCGACGGTAAATCCCCCTGCAGCAGCCGGCGTTCGCGGCCACGCTCAACGGCGGGATCGGGTATCGGCACGGCATCAATCAGGGCGCGGGTATAGGGGTGCTGCGGCTGTTCATACAGTGCGTTACTGTCGGCCAGTTCGGCGATCCGCCCCAGATACATCACCATCACCCGGTGGCTGATCTGGCGCACCACGGCGAGATCGTGGGCGATAAAAATCAGCGCCAGACCAAGCTCCTGCTGCAGTTGCATTAACAGGTCAATGACCTGCGCCTGTACCGAGACATCCAGCGCACTGACCGGTTCGTCACAGATGACCAGTTGCGGGCCGCTGATCAGCGCGCGGGCTATGCCGATACGCTGACACTGGCCACCGGAAAATTCGTGCGGATAACGCCAGGCATGCTCGGGCTGCAGACCAACTTTGGCGAGCAGTTCCTGCACCTGCTGCAAGCGCTGTTCGCGCGTGAGATGCGGTTTAAATGTGCGTAGCGGCTCGCCGATGATGTCACCGACTGTCATGCGCGGGTTCAGCGACGCCAGCGGATCCTGAAACACCACCTGCATGTCTTCGCGATGCGCCTTCAGCGCCGCGGCACTAAGCGTGCCGAGCTCGTCACCCAGCAACACCACGCGGCCCTGATAATGATCGAGCAGCTGCAGCACGGCACGGGCCAGGGTCGACTTGCCGCACCCGGACTCACCGACCACGCCGAGCGTCTCACCGGCTCGCAGCTCGAAACTGACGCCATCGACGGCGCGCAGTGTGCGCTTCGGGCCGAACAGGCGCGCCCGGCCGGCGTCGAAGGTCACGCGCAGGTCGTCGACAATCAGCAGAGGCTCATCACGGGACAAGCCAGGCCGACTCCGACGAATCGTGTTGCGGGTTCGGTCGCTGCGCTCCAAAGAACCCGCAACACGATCGACTCCGCCAGCTGAAGCCGCGCTCTGATCGGCAGACGAACTGCGGTCGGACAGTGTCGGGCGATCGGTGTCCGAGCCCTTTGGAGCGGAGCGACCGGGCTCGGAGGCCGATTCGGCCGGCGCTGGTCGGCCAGCTGCTGCTCTGCTCGGCGAGTCAAGCCGCGGCACAGCGGCAAGCAAAGCCCGGGTATATGCGTCCGCCGGTGCGGCAAAGACGGCATCGACGTCACCCGATTCGCGCAGTTCGCCGTCTTTCATTACCAGCACGCGATCACAATTCGCCGCCACCACTCCCATGTCGTGTGTGATGAGCAACATCGCGGTACCCAACTCGCGCTGCAGTTCCGCCATGAGTTGGAGAATCTGCGCCTGCACGGTCACATCCAGCGCGGTGGTAGGTTCGTCGGCAATCAACAGTGCCGGGCGGCACAGCAACGCGGTAGCAATCATGATTCGCTGGCGCATGCCGCCGGACATTTCGTGCGGGTATTGCCGCAACCGGGCCTGAGCTTCGGGGACCCGCACGGCATCCAGCATGCGCGCTGCATCGGCCAGCGCGGCCCGGCGCGACAGGCCACGATGACGTTCCAGCACACGGGTCATCTGGCGGCCTATGGTGAGGTGCGGGTTCAGCGCGGTCATCGGATCCTGAAAAATCATCGTCATGACGCTGCCGCGCAGACGGTTCAGCCGCTGTTCGCCAAGTTGCAGCAAATCCGCAGGCTGCGGTACGGCGAAGGCGGCGCTGCCGGACACCCTGGCGGTTTCCGGCAGCAGGCCCATCAGCGCCAGGGCCGTCTGCGTTTTGCCGGAGCCGGACTCACCGACAATGCCGAGAGTTTCGCCGGCGCTGATGCTGAATGACAGTTCACGCACTGCATGCACCGTGGTGGCGCCCGCATAACTGACACTCAACTTGCTGACGTTGAGCAGAGGCGAAATTTCCGCAGCGGCAGTGGCCATCAAGTCAGCTCTCGCGTCGGTCACGCGGATCGAGCGCATCGCGCAAGCCGTCGCCAATAAAATTGAAACAGAACAGTGTCAGCGCCAGAAACACGGCCGGAAACAATAACGCCCAGGGTGAGGTTTCCATGGCCTGCGCGCCATCGTTGACCAACGCGCCCCAGGATGTCATCGGTTCCTGCACGCCGAGGCCGAGAAAACTTAAAAATGATTCCACCAGGATGACCTGCGGAATAGTCAGGGTCACATAGACGGCCACCACGCCCAGCAGGTTCGGCACAATATGCCGGCGCACAATGTTGGCGGGCGCTACGCCGCCGGCGCGGGCAGCCTCGATAAACTCTTTTTTCTTCAGCGTCAGCGTCTGGCCGCGCACGATGCGCGCCATGTCGAGCCAGTTGATCGCGCCGACCGCGACAAATATCAGAAAAATATTCCGGCCGAAAAAGACCATCAGCAGAATGACAAAAAACATGAACGGCATGGCGTAGAGCACATCAACAATGCGCATCATGAACTGATCTACCTTGCCGCCCGCGTAACCCGCTGTGGCGCCCCAGGCAATACCGATGACGAGACTGACCAGCGTGGCGGCCAGCCCGACCAGCAGGGAAATCCTGCCGCCATAGAGGGTGCGCACGAATAAATCGCGGCCGACATCGTCGGTACCGAACCAGTGCCCGGTACTGAACGACGGCGGCACTGAAATGCGATCCCAGTCAGTGGAATCGATGCTGTAAGGACTCAGCAACGGCGCCGCCAGCACCAGTAGCACGATGGCACCCATAATGGCCACGGCTGCCATGGCCGCCCGGTTATTGCGCAGCCGCTCAAAGGCATCATCCCAGAGGCTGCGGCCAACCGGCTGTTGCGATGATGTATGCAAGGACTGCTGCACCGGCCGGCCTAGAGTTTCACGCGCGGATCCAGCCAGCGGTAAGCCAGGTCCACCAGGAAATTAAACACGATGATCAGCACCCCGTAGAACACCACCACGCCCATTACCAGCGTGTAATCCCGGTTGAGCGCGCCCTGCACAAAAAACCGGCCGAGTCCGGGCACGCCGAATATCTGCTCAATCACCACCGAGCCGGTAATAATGCCCGCCGTTGCCGGGCCGAGGTAGGAAACAATGGGCACCATGGCCGGCTTCAGCGCATGACCGATAATGACTTCGCGGGTCGGCAGGCCCTGCGCCCGGGCAGTGCGGATAAAGTCACTGCGCAGCACTTCAATCATGCTGCCGCGGGTCAGCCTCGCGATGTAGGCAATCTGCGGTAACGCCAGCGACACCACCGGCAAAATCAGGCTGCGCCACTCCCCCAGCCCGCCGGCCGGCAGCCAGCGCAGCGTGACAGCAAAAACCAGCACCAGCAGGGGCGCCAGCACAAAGTTGGGAATGGAGATGCCGGTCATGGCTGCGCCCATCGCCACGTGATCAACACGGCTGTTTTGCCGCAATGCCGCCAGCGTGCCGGCACTGATGCCCACCAGCAGTGCCAGCAGCATGGCCAGGCTGCCCAGCTGCAGCGACACCGGGAAACCCGTGGCAATCAGTTCGGTGACCGTGTAGTCCTTGTATTGAAAGGACGGCCCGAAATCGCCCCGCGCCAAACCGCCCAGGTAGCGGCCGAACTGCATCCACAGTGGTTCATCAAGGTAATAGGTCTGGTTCAGCCGCTCCTGAATTTCGGCCGGTATCTGCCTTTCCGTGTCAAACGGGCCGCCGGGGGCGACGCGAATCAACGCAAAGGACAACGCCAGCAGCACCAGCAGCGTAGGGATGGCGGATAGCAGGCGGCGCAGGGCAAACGACAACATCTGCCGATTCTGTCAGCCAGCAGTAAGAAAGTGAACTTCGACCTTCAGGGGCAGTCGAAAGCCGGCGGGAAACTTGCGGTTCCGAAAGGGTTTGCAGGAACGCAGGGTTTCTACATAATTGCGCGCCCGGAAAACCGCCGAAACGCTTACCGGGCGGTGCCATGGCACAAGCCGATTTGTGCCTCCGGTCACAAATCGCTCCGGGGATGCATGCTAGACTTCAACTTTCTATAATAACTAATTAACCCGAAAAGGGTTCTCAGGTTGAATCAATGGTAGACGACAGGGATTATCTTGCCGACGAAGGCAGGGGGCTGGGTGATTTCATTGCCAGCCTGCGTCGACGGAAAGTACTCGGCGCCGTGACGGCGGCTGCTGTATTTGTGCTTGGCGCAATTATTACTCTCGTCTGGCCTACCAAATATACCTCTACCGCCGTAATCCTGATCGAGGAGCCTGAAGTTCCGGAACAACTGGTACAGACCACTGTAACCACATTCGCGGCACAGCAGATTCAGCTCATCAACCAGCGCGTGATGACCAGTTCAAATCTGGCCGGCATTATCGAACAGTTTGATCTGTATCCGGAGAAGCGTGAGTACCTGCCGACATTGCTGTTAGTTGAGGATGTGGAAGAACAGGTGCAGATGGATCTCATCAATGTTGAGCTCACCGATCCGTCATCGGGTCGCCCGACAGTCGACACCATCGCCTTCACCGTCGGCTTTGAGCATGAAAATCCGTCCATCGCCCAGGAAGTAGCCAATGAACTTGTAAGTCTATACCTGGAAGAAAATGTTCGGTCGCGGACAGTGCAGACCGCTGAAACAAGCGATTTCCTTGGCTCGGAAGTGGAGCGCCTTGACGCAGAAGTGAAAAAGCTGGAGGACCAGCTTGCTGCCTTTAAGGAGGCCAACAAAGACAGCCTGCCTGAAATCGTGCAGTTAAAATTGCAGATACTGCAGCGTACGGAAGATCAGCTACTTGATATCCGCCGTCAGCGGCAATCTATTGAAGAAAAACGCATCCTGCTGCGCGCGCAACTGGCGCAGGTGGACAAAATGGCGCCAACCATTCTGCCGGACGGGCAGGCAGTGGTATCGCCCGAAAGTCAGATCAAAGCTCTGCAAACTCGCCTCGCCATGTATGAGGGTCAGTATGGCCCGGATTATCCTGACGTGGTTCGGACCAAGCGGGAACTGGCAGCTCTGCGGGCGAAAACCGGGATCACTGCTGACCTTTCCGATACCGCAGCAGCACTGACTGCAGCAAGAGCTGACCTGATCAAAGCAGAGGAAACCTACACTTCTGATCATCCTGAAGTGCAGCGATTGCAGCGTCTTGTGGAAAGCCTGGAATCGCAGACCGTCGCGATACGTGACGAGGCGGATGCTTTGGTAAAGCCGGACAATCCGGCCTATATTCAAATCGACGCACAGCTAAACCAGTTTGATGCCGATGAGGCGGCTCTGGCACAGACGGAACGCGAGCTGCGCAAACGCATCGCCGAGATAGAAGCCAATGCACTAAAGGGCCCGCGTGTCGAGCAGGAATTGCTGGCACTGCAGCGGCAATTGCAGACTGCAACCCAGCGTTATGTTGCCATGCGCGAAAGACAGTTTGGTGCTGAAATCGGTGAAGCACTGGAAAGTCAGAGCAAGGGAGAGCGCTTTGTTCTGGTTGAGCCGCCGCAACTGCCGCTGCAGCCTTCCAGTCCGAACCGGCCGGCTTTGTTGCTATTGTTGTTGATTCTGTCTCCGGTGGTGGGCATTGGCCTTATTCAGATCAAGGAATCGACCGATGATTCGGTCTGGACGCCGAAGGACATCGAGGTTGTGCAGGGCGCAGCGCCGATTGCCGCCATACCCGTGATCATGAATGCCGCTGATTTGGCCAAGCGTCTCAAAATGCGCTTGCTGGTATTTGCCGGTGTTCCGGCAACCATTGTGATGCTGGCTGTGATGGTTCATTTTGCGGTGCGGCCGCTTGATGTGCTTTGGTACACAGCAGTTCGCCAGCTCGGCCTGTAAAAGGAAGCAAGACAATGGACCACATTCGCAAAGCGCTCGAGCAGGCCGAAAAAGATCGCGCCGAGGCCAAATCCCGACAACAGGCAGCGGCCGCCGAGCCGGTTTCCTCAGGTAATTCCGCGCTCGGGCAAAGCTCAGCGCCGCCAACGGAAACCGCCGAGGTTAAGTTTCAGAGCACTAAAGTTGTCAACGTGCCTGACGCGGTATTTGAAAAAAACCGCGTCATCGCTGCCCTGCCTGGTCATGACCTTGTGGATTCTTATCGGATGCTGCGCACGCGAGTACTGCAGCAACTTAAAGCAAACAACTGGAAAGCCCTCGCCCTGACCAGCCCGGCAACCGGCCATGGCAAAACGCTGACCGCCATTAATCTGGCCATCAGCCTGGCACGGGAAGTCAATCACACCGTGCTGCTTGCCGATCTGGATTTGCGCAACCCCAGCATCCACGAATACTTCGACTATGAACCGACCGCCGGGCTCAGCGACTACCTGCAGAACGATGTCCCTCTCTCAGAGATACTGTTCTCACCCGGTATCGACAGGCTGGTTGTGCTGCCGGGGCGAGAGGCCATCGCCAATTCGTCGGAAATGCTCAGTTCCCCCAAAATGGTCAGCCTGGTATCCGAGCTAAAAAATCGTTACCCGGATCGACTGGTCATTTGCGATCTGCCACCGATGCTGGCCACCGACGACGCACTGACATTCGCTCCCTATACCGATGCCATGCTGATGGTCGCGGAGGCGGGAGGTACCCGCCGGGATGATCTCGGGCAGGCGCTGCGCATACTCAGAGATGTACCGCTGCTGGGTACCGTGCTGAATCGCGCTGAAACTTCTTCGAAACGCAAGCTAAAGCGCTACGGTCGCGGCTGATCCGCTGCTACGTATCACGAGGACATCCGTTCAATGTATGAAGCGTTTTACGGACTGCGTGAAAAGCCCTTTTCGATCCTGCCGGATCCATCCTACCTGTTCATGTCAAAGGCGCATCAACGGGCGCTGACCCTGCTGCGCTACAGCCTGGTGAGCGGACAGGGGTTTACTGTGCTGAGCGGTGAAATCGGCGCGGGCAAAACCACCCTGATTAATAAATTACTCGAAGGGCTGGACCAGGAAGTGACGGCCGGCGTGTTGTCTTTTACCCAGCAGGGTAACGGTGCCATTCTTGAATGGGTCGCGATGACTTATGGACTGGAATACAGCGGCAAGACCGAAGCCGAATTGTATGAATCGTTCATGGAGTTTCTGGTTCGTGAGTACGCAGCGGGTCGAAAAGTCATACTTATTGTGGATGAAGCCCAGAATATGGGCATGGCGGGACTGGAAAAACTGCGCATGCTGTCGAACGTCAATGCGCAGAAGGAATACCTGCTGCACATGATCCTGGTCGGACAACCGGAACTGCGCAGTCTGGTAAAAGCACCACAACTGAAACAGCTCCTGCAACGAGTTGCCGTCGCATTCCACCTCGAAGGAATGACGTTGCGCGAAACTCGCAATTACATCAAGTACAGACTCGAAAAAGCCGGTGGTGACGCTGCAATTTTCAGCGATCCGGCAATGCGCTTGCTGGTCGCAGAAAGCCGCGGCATTCCGCGGGTTGTGAATTCGCTTTGCGATCTGGCTTTGGTTTACGGTTTCTCTGCTGAGCGCAATCCTATTGACGTACGAATTGCCCGCAATGTGCTGGAAGATCGCAGCAAAATGGGGTTGGCGAGCTATTCAATGGCCAACGAGAAAACCGGCTGATAGCAACGCTGTGTAGTTTCGTAGGACAAGAACCTGTTTCTCTATAAAAAAAATTATTGGCCAATTTTATTGGCCAGCATTTTTTTGGTCGCTACTAACGTTTGCCTGGCCAGGGGCAACCTTGATGTTTTGGCTGCAGAGCCAGCGCCGAATTACCCCTTAACGACTGACGAAGATGATCTTAAGCAACTAACAGACGGTCTTCTTGCGCCCTATAAATCCTGGACAAAAAAGGACTCCGTCGGCTGGGTACGCAGAACACCAGTTAGGCTAGACGTCGTCATTTCGGCAGCACCGGTCGAAGATGCCGAGCCAGTGTTGACGATACGAACGGGCAAAAGTGTTTCCTCTGGAGTTTTCCCACCGCGCCGAGTGGATGTCTATTGCAATTTTCCCGGTGAAACCGGCTGGCTAACAGGCGGAGGCTATCAGCAGGATACAGATCAGCATGCGGATTCGCAGAATGTCTGGTTGGAAATCCCTTTGGACAGCCGTTGCCGTGATGAACTGCGCCTGGTTGTCCATGCAGATGGCAGCTTCCTGATGCTGGATGAAATTGATATCCGCTATACCGATGCACTCGCTGCCACTGCTCATGGTGATGCTCATCCTGCATACGCGGAATCAGAACTGGTCAGCAGCAGTCTGGACGGACTGCGCGCGGTTTTCGCACGCAGGCACGCCGGCCGGATAGAACGACTACTGGACGACCTGGGCTTTGACGGGCTGAATGCATGGCTGTTACCTGCCTTTCATCGGCTGGCAATCGGCGATCCGCAATTTACTGAACAGCCCGCAGTACTCAGTACGCAGTATGTCCCGACAGGCGGTGATGCGGCCGCCGTTCTTGCAATTGCCAATGGCGGGATAGATGAACGTCAATACAGTCTTTCACTGGAAAGCGCTCAGATCGCTGAGGACTATGCCGTCTTTCAGATTAAACCGTTGCTGGCCTTTGACGGCGGGATGATCTACGACGCTTTGATCCCTGTCACGGATATGTCAGCACTGACAATAGGCCCAAGATCACTGGAGTTTTTTTATCTCGATTTTGAATCGGTGCAACAAAGTGGTGAAGCTGTCGTCTCTGTTCTGGATAAGGCAGGCGTAATCAACCGAATGGGCGTGCCTATAAAATCCATTGGCGATTTGCAGAGCAATAATAGCAACAGGCCGTGGTTGTTCACATGGTCTTACAGTAGCGACAAACCAATATGGTCTAGCCTCGGCGAGGCGGCAACCGTGGACTATCTGACAGATGCAGGCGTGAATGTTTTTATCGTGCATCCGAAGTTTCTGCCACTACCAAACCAACATGAAAAATGGCCTGACCTTACGCCTGCTTTTGCAGACGAAGTATCACTTTACAGGGATCGAGGCATTGTCCTTTTTTTCCTTGCCTGGGATGTGAAGCTCGCGGGTTGGGAAGTCAGCGAGGCGAACAAAGCACAGGCCATCGAAAAGTGGCTCGCTGCCCTTGTGTCCCGTATGGAGCAACTCGGTTTTTCCTATGATGATTGGGCGCTATACCCGGTAGACGAGCCACACGGAAATAAACTAAGTGCGCTGACGGAATTTGCCAGACATATAGATGCCGCAGACAATCGCGTCCAGGTGTATGCCAACCCGATCCGGGAAAAGCGGGATCTGCTATTGACCGCGCGCCTGAGAAAGCTACTTCCTTATATAGATATCTGGCAGCCGCGTGCCGGCAAAATGGCGCAACTGCTCAGCGAGCTTGTACCGGCTTCCGGTGACGCGCGTTTCTGGATTTACGACAATCCGCGAGAGCCGGCAAAATCGGCAGCCCCTGCCTGCTATCGCGCTTTAGCCTGGCAAGCATTCGAAGCGGATGCGACAGGCTTCGCTTTCTGGTCCTTTAGCGACACCGGCGGCAGCAGTGCCTGGGATGATTTTGACGGCAGCCGCTCCGACTGGGCGATCGTCTATGAAAGCGCCGGGGAGCTTGTCTCCAGTCGTCGCTGGGAAGCTGTGAAATTCGGCGTGCAGGACTACCGACTATTGTCTTCCTGCATGGACACGGCAGAAAACGAGGCTTGTCAGATACTTAAACGAGATCTGGCAGAACGCGCACAATATGGCGAGTGCAGGGATGCAACCCACTAGACGCCTAAAAACACTATCCAAGTATATTTCCTGGCAGGCATTTTCGGTTGTCTATCAGGCCGTGATGCAGTTGCTGGTCATCGCGGTAATTGCCCGATTTCTTACGCCGGAACAACTTGGGCTATATGCCGCCTCTCTCGTAGTAATCACTTTTCTGCAGATGCTGGCGGAAGGCGGCGCCGGAGCAGCTATTGTGCAGAGCCAAACGCTAGAGCCGGAACTCATCGGCAGCGCTTTTATTCTGTCTGCCTGCACCGGTTTGACATTTCTTCTCATTGTAGTCGGCATGGCACCGGCCATCGCCGCTTTTTTCGACATGCCCGGAATTCAGGAAATTGTCCCCGCCATGAGCGTGATGTTGCTGCTTATTGGCATGTCGAAAATTCCTGAAGGCCTGCTGCAAAGAGCTCTCAAGTTTCGCGCCCTGGCGATAGTCAATGTTACGTCTTTTTCTGTTGGCTATGCATTGGTCACGATTATTCTGGCGGTCGCCGGATTTGGCGTTTGGTCGATGGTATTAGGCATTATTGCTCAGGTCTTGATCCGTATTCTGTTGCTAGTGTTTATCACTCGACCGCAACTCACGATACGGTGTTCCAGAGAGGGCTTAAAAAGAGTTTTTTCTTTTGGGTTCGGATTGACACAAATCCGCATATGGAATGCCCTAATTCGCCAGACCGACAGGGCACTGGTCGGCCGTCTCCTGGGGCCGGCGCCTCTGGGCAGCTTGCATATGGGCAGTCAATTGGCGCTGCTGCCGGGCCAGTATGTGGGCGATGTGCTGGATGCAGTTTTATTCCCCCTGATGTCCAGAGCAAAGGACCGAAAAAATATTCTGGGCCCGGCCTTATCTCTGATAATCACCTGCGTGTTCATCAGCATGAGCGTTTTGGGCTTCCTGTTAGCCGTAAACGCCGAACTGATCATATTGCTGATATGCGGTGAGAAGTGGCTGGGAGTCGTCCCGCTTTTTCAGATCCTGTGCATTGGCACCGGAATACGGTCTGCGACAAGAATCTGTGACATCGCGAACCGGGCACTTGGCGTTGTGTATCAGGCGGCAAATTGGCGCTTTGTTGTGCTGCTACTGACAATCATCGCGGTTCTGTTCGGCATTAATTGGGGGCTTGAGGGTGTCGCCTGGGCTGTACTGGCCAGCAACGCTGTGGGCCTGCTGCTAGCGTTTTACGTTGCCATATCGACCCTGAAGCTGCGTCGCGCCGACTTTGCTCTTTATACCCGCACGATTGTGACCGCCATAGCCTTTTTTGCAGTCAGCAATCTGCTCTGGTTCCAGACTGTGAAGCTGGTACAGCCGGACCCGGCCATCACGCTTATTATTAGCGTATTTTACAATGCGCTTTTAAGCTTCGCGTTGGCAAAGAATGTTTTGCCGCAGGTGAAGTAACAGCCGTCCACACGGCCCTTTTTACTACCGAATTGGATATCGATTTAAAGTGAAAGATTCAAGTCCAAAGTTTTTACTGACTGGTGGCATTTACCGGCAGTTTGCCGGTTTGCTCGCACAAGGCCACCGCTCCAAATGCGCGGAATTGGCACTGCTTGACTGGTCAGACAAATCATATGAATCGTTATTAACTTACCGACCAAGCAAAGATATTGCGGCGGATGTCTTACCTTCAGTCGCGTTTACCGCATCAACGCTGAAAGGTGACAAGCTATATGTTTGCGCGCAAACGGAAATTCTGATCTATCAGTACCCATCTCTGGAACTTCTGGGTTCAATCAGTCATCGCTACTTTAATGACCTGCATCACGTAACCGTCTTTGACGACATCATTTATGTTGCCGCAACCGGCATCGACGCAGTTTTAGGTTTTAGCCCTGACGGCGAACTGGTCTTTTCCAAAGATGCACTGGGCCGGAAAATGTGGGAAGAGCGGGATGAGGCCGTCGATTACAGAAAGATTGCTTCGACCAAGCCGCACAGCAGCCACCCGAATTTTGTTTTCAATCTGGACGGCGACATCTGGGTAACCCGGTTTGAACAAAAAGATGCGGTTAATCTGAGCAATCAGAAGGACAGAATTGATATTGGCGTCGAGCGCCCTCACGATGGCCATGTCGTTGGTGACTATGTTTACTTTACAACCGTTAATGGTTGCATCGTCGTTGCCAACCGATTCACGCGCAAGGTCGAAAACATTTACAACCTCAATGAAATAGAGGCAAGAGGCATGCCGTTAGGCTGGTGCAGAGGGTTGAGCGTGATAGGCAAGTATGCGTTCGTCGGATTTACTGCGCTTCGCAGCACAAAATTCGAAAAGAACATCCGCTGGGTTCGCGCAGCAACCACCGGGCGGGATGTTCCGGCCGAACCGCTGCCAACACGGGTTGTCAAGTACAACCTGGAGAGCAAGACCTTCGAGGAAGAATATGTCTTGCCGAAAAATAACATCGGCTTTTTGTTCTCGATTCTTGAGGCTGAAAGCCCATAGGGTTCAGAAGGATGACAGTGGACAAATCACAGATTTCGATTACGTATAGAGGGTCTGTATTTCTCTATGTAATCGCGGTCGTGATTTTTTCGTACCGGCTGACCGGCGCTTTTACCCTTGCAGCAAAGGGCGCGGCGGTATTATTGGCGTTTCTGTTTGCAGTTCGTCTGCTAAGAGGGCGCGCGACGTTCGAACTGCCGATGGAATACAGGTTGATATTGATCTGGTATATCGTTGCGCTAATTTCTTCGGCGTTTGCATACAGCACAACCGTAGCCTTCCTGCGCGCGTTTACTCTGGCTCAGGTATTGCCCATTGGGCTTGTATTGAGCAACCTGGTTTTATGGAATGCAGGCGGAAATTTTCTTTGGCGGGCACTGCTATATTCCGCGCTGCTCTCATGCGGCCTGGCGCTGGCCGCACCGGGGGAGTTTGTCTCGTCTGACGGACGAGTCTACGCAACCCTCGGTAATTCCAACCTCTTTGCCATTGTATTGGTGGTTTCCGTCTGCATTGCACTATGGGAGTTTGTTCGCAGCACCAATATAACGATCAAAGTCGCGATGATTTTTGCCGCGCTTTTTTTGTGCTACATGATTGCTGCCAGCGGCTCCAGAAAAGGCCTAGTCGGAGTCGCGCTGGTTTCCCTGATATTCCTCATCTACTACGTACGCCAGTCCGGCAAACAGGGCGGCTTCAGGCTGGTTGCCAGCCTTTTGGGCGGAGTGACTGTTGTAGCTCTGGGAGCTTTTTTTGTTCTGCAATCCGAGCATGTGGACCGTTTGCAAACAGTCGTTGAGGTTGTGCAGGAAGGTGACGTTGGGCGTGGTGATGACAGCCTCGTCGGCCGCGCATACTTATACAAAAGGGGTTTCGAGATTTTTGTCGACAATCCGTTGCTGGGTGTCGGGCTGGATAATTTCCAAATGGCTCGTGGGCGCACCTTTGGCATGACCATAGGGGCATATTCGCACTCGAACTATCTGGAATTGCTGACTAACACGGGGTTGATCGGTTTCCTTTTGTTTTTCGGCATGTACTTTGTCGTCGGCAGGAAACTGCTTCGCTGCCGCTGGATGTACCGGTCAAAAAAATACGGGCCAAAATATGTCCTGGTGGTTAGTCTGGCGATTCTCTTCGCTGCCTTTGACTTTGCAATGGTCGGCTACTACGAAAAAATTATCTGGATCATATATGCGGGTCTGATCGGAGAAACAGAACTGCTCTACAGGGAAACCAGAAAGCGTAATCGGCTTTTGGCCCTGGAGCGCGCGAGTGCTTAGCAATAGCGCTCGTCAGTGGCTCAGCGGCGGGCTGCTTGAACCATTACAGTGGCGTGCCAAGAGGCTGCCCGTTTTTTCCATCTTTCGCGATTTTCAGCAACACCAGTGGCAGACGCAGCAAGTCTGGCGCGAACGCCAGCGCCAACAGTTGACGCAGCTAATGCTGCATGCGACAGGCAGTGTCGATTACTACTCGCGAGCGGCGCACAAGCTCGCAATCAGTGCTGCAGATATACAACAGGACCCTGAAGCCGCACTTCGCAATTTGCCGATTCTAAGCAAAGACATACTGCGCAACGAAATAGACGCACTGCGGGTGGAAATAGGTCGTGGCACTTTTAAAAATTCCAGTGGCGGATCAACAGGCCAGCCGACTATTGTCTATCAGGACAGAGTTTATTTAGCCCATTCTCTTGCCTCTACCCTGCTGATGTTTGAATGGGCCGGCGCTTCACTCGGGGCGCGCAAAGTAAAATTATGGGGCGCAGAGCGTGATTTGCAGCACGGTGGTGCAGGCTGGAAGCAGCGACTGAGTGACTTTATAGGCAACCGGCTTACTCTCAACTCTTTCGGCATGAGCGCGGAACGCATGTCGCAGTATCTGCACAGCATCAACAAGTTCAGGCCGGTCGTGGTGGAGGGCTATGCCGACAGCCTGTTCGAACTGAGCCGCTTTTCGAGACAGGAGAAAATAGCGATTCAGCCGCCCACATCGGTAGTGAGTTCTGCCGGCTCCTTGTATCCGCATATGCGCGAAGAAGTTGAAGCAGCGTTTGGCTGTCCGGTTTTTGACCGGTACGGGGGCCGGGAAGTTGGCAATGTCGCGGCAGAATGCGATGCGCACAGCGGCCTGCATGTTTTTGGCGAGAATACCTATGTAGAAGTGGTGGACGAAAATGGCATTGAAGTAAGCGCGGGAGAAAGTGGCCGGCTCCTGCTCACCACCCTGCGGAATTTTACTATGCCGCTGTTGCGGTACGAGGTTGGTGACATCGCAGTAAAGAGTGCCGATCGATGTTCATGCGGCAGACCTTATCCGTTGCTTGCCCGCATAGAAGGCCGGCAGAGCGGCAGTATTCTGCGCAGTGATGGCGGCGTCGTAAGTCCGGTATTCTTTGTACATTGCATGGGGGTTATGTGTAACGACGGCTCAGTTGATACATTTCAGGTCGTTCAAACCGAGCTCGGCAAACTGCGCTTGCTATTGAAGCCGTTTGGAGAACTGCAGGTTGATAGCTGGCCAATGCGCGAACGCATCCAGGATTTGATTGACAAGGCGATGGGCGAACATTGCGAGATTGAATTTGAAGTTGTTGATGAAATCGCGCTGACGCCAACCGGCAAACATTTATATACGATCTGCAACATCGATCGGCAGCCTTGAGTTAGCAACATGCGAATTGAGCCTGCAGGGTCCGCGCCGCACTACCTGTTCCTACTGCCTTCTTTTAATGTCGGCGGCGCCGAAAAAATTCTGGTGTGGCTAAGCAATCGTATGGCTGCTGCAGGACAGGCAATAACTCTGGGCATACTGGATGACCGCGGGGCGCTGCGAGATCAGGTTGATCCGCGCGTAAACCAGGAAACCATGGGAGTGCGCAGAGCACGTTATGCCTTACCAGCGGTTGTTTCTCTGATTCGCCGCCAACATCCGGATGTAGTCCTCTCGACACTCAGCCGCATGAACCTGCTGATTCTGCTGGCACGGCCGTTTTTGCCGCGCGGCACCCGAGTTATTCTCCGCGAGGCCAACGTGCCCAGTTCGGACCTGCAATCACTGCGCTGGTCTGGCCTGTACCGTTTGCTATACCGCATGTTGTACCCGACAGCCGATACCATCATTTGCCAGTCCATGGACATGTATCGCGACCTTCACGAGAACTTCGGTGTGGCTGAAGAGCGCTTGTTGCTGATTCATAATCCTGCCGTAGTTTCGGCCAGTACCGCTGACGATCCGTTGGAATCACCGTACCCGGATGGAACAAACATTCTGGCGGTTGGCAGATTAGCCCCACAGAAGGGCTACGACATATTGCTGCAAGCCTTTGCACAGCTCCGCGATCGCGGCTCAAGCGCGCGCCTGACAATTCTGGGAGATGGTGAGGAAAAGCAGAAATTACTGTCCATGGCCCGGTCCCTGGGAATTGAAAACGCTGTGCAATTCGCCGGATTCGTTGCACAGACCGCTCCATACTATAAATATGCTGACCTGGTTGTACTGGCATCACGATGGGAAGGGTTCCCGAACGTGCTGGTCGAAGCCCTTTCCGTCGGCGTACCGGTGGTTGCCACCGATGCTCCGGGTGGCAGCAGCGAAATAGTAGTAGACGGCGAAAACGGTTTTCTGGTGCCGGTTGATCAGCCCGCTGCGCTATCAGAGGCGATGACAAAAGCCATCCACCAGCAAGAATTCAAGGACAAAGAACGGATCAGAAGTTCTATTGATAAATTTTCCGAAGAATCAATATTCCGGAAGTATCTGGAAGAACTTCAAGCCAGCCGCTAGGTTTCCAAGCGACTAAAAATTATCGCGCCGCGATTAGGTAGCTTGTTTTCGTGCCAGAAAGAATACAGTTGCTTCCAGATGATGGTGTGAACCGACCAGGGTAACCCAAGTCTGCAATATTGCCTTCGCAATACGAGCCTTCAGACTTGCTTCAGATATAGGTTTGCTTACTGTTTGCTCTACAGCGAACCCACCAAAACGCAATTGCTCCACCACCTGGCCGACAGAGTACTCGGTTACGTGGTGTTCAGACATAAAAACCAGCGGTCTGCCCAGAATTGATCTGAGTAAGTTACTGACTCGATAGCGGCTTGGTGTGGATACAATCAACGCGCCCCCATTCCGCAGACATGCGCTAATTTTGCTAAGAAGACGCAGCGGATCCGGAACATGTTCCCACAAATTGTTACACACGACTACGTCAAAATAGTCTGGGGGATATGGCGGCGCATAAGCATCGGCAACGCAAAAATCGATATCGGGATAATGCTGATGAGCATACTCAATAGCCGACACAGAATAATCAAACCCGCTGACCTCGACATCGTCGAGCGCATCGGCAATAGCCTTTGTAACATGACCCTGTCCGCATCCTATATCCAAAAGCCTGACTGAACCGCTGATATTTTTTATTGCCTCTTTTGCCAGAGCAACAGTCGTATCAATACGGCGTTGGTGAAAATCATTCTCACGATTCTCTTCTACAGAGTAAGGGTCTGAATCTGCATACTCATCACTGGCAGATAGATTTTCGGGGCTAACGAACACCAAAAATCCATCAGCATGACGGGCAAATGAGCAACCAGCGGAACCGCGAACCCATTCATCCAGTGTGCAGCCATCATTTTCAAGATCAAAGAAGCTATCGGCTGCGCGATTGTAGTATTTTTTTTTCATGTCTTTAGATGTAGTCGTCTAGTGCCAAGGAGCCGACGGTTTTTCGCAGTTTTTGCCAGCGTCTCAGTTCCCTGCAGGGACCAGCATCTCCTCATAGATCGCCTTGTAACGAGCCATGACCCGATTGACGCCATAAGTCTCCACAATGCGGTTTTTCGCTTCCCCGCCTAGTTGCCGGCGCAAATCCTGATTCTCAACGAGTTCACGAATTGCCTCCCTCAGTGCATCGACGTCCCCTACCGGCACCAATCTCCCCTGATCAGTGGAAAGTATATCGCTTATCGCGCCTACTGGTGTTGCGACGCACGGCAATCCGGCAGCCATTGCTTCCAGCAAGACGTTTGGCATGCCTTCACGATAACTAGGCAATGCAAAAATATCCGCCTCCCGGTAAACCTGGGTCACTTCAGCCGGTGCCAGCTTGCCGACGTCGATCAGCCTTCCCTGAGACGCGAGTTTTTCCAGAGCCTGGTCCATCCGCGACGCCATGGCGTCATTAATGGCGCCGCCCTGACTGCCAACCATTACCAGCTCACAGCTGTCGAGCGCATTAATAGCCTCGGCAAGTTCCGCAATACCTTTCAGGGGCGTCCGGAAACCTACATACAGGACCCTGACAGGCGAACCTTCTCTTGGCGGCAACAGCGTGGAGTCTGAAGACGTTTCACCCTGCGGAATTTCGTCAACGGCAACCATGTTCGGAATCACGGCAGTTTCGATTCCCGGAATTTTTTCGGCGATGTAATTCTGTAGTTCCGTGCTAAGTACAACCACTACGCTGGCCTGAGAGAGGCCCCAGTCGAGAAGTTTTCGCCGGGCCGGGCCCAGCGACTCACGCCACTCAATAATCTGGCTTGATGCCCTTATATTGACTACCGATGGGACGCCATAGCGCCTGCAGAGATAAGCCGCAAGCAGATCCCTCGGCGAAGCCCAAAACAGCGTGGTCGTGATGTGACAAACGTCTATTTGCTTCTGGCGCAGCAGCTCCCAAAGTTCCAGCAAACTACTGACAGCGCCGAAAGATCGGCGTAATGAAAATCGGCTTTTTTCGGAAAACGATTTTGATTTTGGCGCGATATCAATGATTCGTGCATCAATGCCGTAATCATCGGCATGCGCTTTGTATCGCAGGGTCCAGCGACTAATGCCGCCAACCGGAGGAGGCAGAGGTGCCCAAAGGCCGACCCGCAGTTTTCCGCTCGTATTCAATTCAACCGCCCGGTTGCCCTATACGTTGACACGAAGTTCAGACAAGGCGAGGCAAAGCATCGTAATGGTCCATTGTCGCTGCGAGCGGCGAAACGCAGAGTCTTCCGGGTCACGACCGTCACCGCGCCGGCGAAACTCTGCAGCCAAAGCTTTGGCCGCTTCGTCCGTCAAAAGCTCGCGGGCGGGCGACTCCCGACTTTCCAGACTCCATCGCGTTGCGTCGGCTAAAACCTGCCCGCCGAAATCCAGCAGAGGAACAGCGAAGCCCTTCTTGGGCCTGTCTACCACCCACGGCGGAACCCAGTCGCGAGCGATTCTTTTCAGGATCAGTTTTCCATCCTTGCCGGACAACTTTTGTGCCATTGGCAGATTGCGGGAAAAATCAACAATCCGATTGTCCAGCAGGACCGGCCGCACCTCGAGCGACTCCGCCATGCTCATGCGGTCAACTTTTACCAGCATGTCATCCGGCAAAACGAGCTGCTGTTCCATGAAATGGCAGCCCTCTGCCGTATCGCTGGGAATACCTGCCCGACTTCTGCCGGTAATCAGATTGCGCAGTGACGCCGCTGGCGAGTGGTGCTCCGGCCGCAGCAGTTTCCGTTGCTCATCCGGCCAGAAATAGCAGATCGTGCCAATCGCCCGCTCATGCTCGGGGCGCCCGGCCAGGGAAAAGGCCCGTGCAGCGCGCCGCGGCGTACCCCTGAGTGAGGCCGGCGCTATTTGGGTTGCCAACTCTAAGCTGTGCAGTCCGAGCCAACGAGCCGCCCCGGGCAACTGAGCAATACGATTAACCAGATTTCCCTGCCAGTAGCGGGGATAACCACAGAACAACTCATCTCCGCCATCGCCGCTCAGTGCAACAGTAACGTGGCGTCGCACTTCTCGGGCAAGGCGCCTGGTCGGCAGCGAGGAACTGTCAGCAAACGGATCGCCGTGATGTCTGACCAAACTGTCGAGTTCATCCTGCGTCAGACCACCGGCAGGCATTTCGATTTCGGTATGCTTGCTGCCGATATGCGCGGCTACACCACGCGCAAACTCCCGCTCATCGTACATGGGGTTTTCATGAATAACGGAAAATGTTTGCAGCTTGTCGGTTGACTGCGCAGCGGCAGCGGCAACCACGCTCGAATCAACTCCGCCGGACAACAGAACTCCGACCGGGACATCCGCTATAAGCTGATCGGCGGTTGCTTCTATGATTAGCTGCTTGAGCTGCTGATCCAGCTCGGCAGGATCGGCGGACAGCAAAGACACGTCGGCAGAGCGCTCCGGACGGTCCAGCGACAGGCTGCCGTCACGCTTGCGCAGCAGTCTTTCGCCAGGCATGAGTTGCCGCACGGACTTCGCAATGGTCCATGGTGCCGGCACCATGCCCAACGTCATGTATAGACCAAGTGCTTCAATATCCAGATCCCGGGCGACCGGGTCGAGTCGCAGTATCGGGGTCAGTTCGCTGCAAAAAATCAGGCTGCCGGCGACCGCGGCATAATAGAGTGGCTTTATGCCAATGCCATCGCGAGCCAGCAGCAACTCTTGTTCCCGGCGCCGCCAGAGCCCCAGACCGTACATGCCATTGAATGCGTCGAGCCGGTTGTTGCCGTGCAGTTCCAGCGACTCGAGCACTACCTCGGTATCGCTGGTGCCTCGCATGGATCTGCCGGAACTCGCGAGATCCTTTGCCAGATCATCGTAGCCGTAAATCTCGCCGTTGTAGGCTATGACCGAGTTACCAGACGCGGAAATCATCGGCTGGGTGCCGGTCGAACTCAGATCCAGAATAGAGAGTCGCGTATGACCAAGGACAATGCCGTTGTCACGCCAGACGCCGCGTTGATCGGGCCCCCGATGCGACAGCAGGTCGAGAGTTTTCTCCACCTGCCCGTCGGTCGTCTGGTCAGCGACGGGGCCAACAATGCCAAAGATGCCACACATAGAAATATAAGTATCGTGAGTGCTGCTGACTCACTAAATAGTTACGGGCTCTCCGGCGCGATCAATAAATGTTTGCATCCAAATCTCAAGATTCAGAAGCGCATAAATCAAATATGCATTGTCTTGCGTGCCTTTTTCATTGGCATCCAACGCGCGTGTCACTGCTTCCGGGGAAAACAGACCGCGGCGTCTGATGCGCTCGGGAGCCAGCGCATCGCGGACTGTATCCCTAAGATCATGTCGCATCCAGCGGCGCAACGGCGCACCAAAACCGGTCTTGGGTCGGTAAATAACATGGTCCGGCAACATCCCTTCCAGCGCTTTCTTAAGCAAATACTTTGTCTCACCATTTTTTAGCTGCATATCCATGGGAATTCTTGCCCCCAGCTCGAGCATCTTCAAATCGGTGAACGGCACCCTTACCTCCAGCGATGCGGCCATGCTGCTCTTGTCGGTATAAAGAAAATTGTGCGCAGCCAGAAATGTCTGCGTCAGCATATAGCTGTGATAATTGAGCTCTCCCGTTCCTTTGAAACGCTCGCTGCAGGTGATCATGGAGGCCGGAAACTTGTCGGATTTCTGCAGGTGCTCGGGCAGAATTATTGAGTTTCGTATAGCCGGTTCAGACCAGTCTACGACAGCCATGTGTCGAGCCAGCCCAGGCTCTGCCTGCAGGCCGCGCAGAAACTTTCTTGCTCGCCTGATGGCGGTTACCTGCTGCCCTCCCAGCGAACCGGCTAGCTTTGCGGCGCCGCTGGCCAGCGGGCCAAAGACTGCAGCCAAAGGACGAGGAATGCGCTCATAACTGCGATAGGCAAGGTGGCTCCGGTAACCGAAGAAAACTTCGTCGCCACCGGTTCCGGACAGCAAGACCGTTGTGCCGTCTTCCCGGGCAAGTTTTGCAATCAGGTAAGACGGGAAAATAGCAGGATCGGCATCCGGCTCATCGAGGTGATAAACCATTTTGGGAAGCAGTTGAATGGCATCAGGCCGCATCTCTACTTCCTTAAGATTTACGTTCAGATGCTTGGCCACCGCCTTCGCATACGGATAGTCATCGGCTCCCTGCTCCTCGGCAATATCACCGTCGGAAAATCTGGCTGTGTACGTATTGAGCTCCCGCTCCGGATGAGCAGCACGCATGAATGCAACGATCGATGATGAGTCGAGCCCGCCCGAGAGAAAGGCGCCTAGCGGCGCATCGGAAACCATCTGCCTGTCGACAGTTTCCTGGAACGTTGCTTTCGTCAACTCTATCCAGTCTGACTCTGACAATGTGGTGTCAGGTTGGTAGTTTAGTGAGAACCAGTAGTGTCTGGATATTTCGCCGTTATGCCAGCGCAAATATTGCCCTGGCTCAAGCTTGTTGACATCCCGGAGCATGGTCCGGTTGCCCGGTACCCAAAGAAAAGTCAGGTACTCTTCCAAAGAGTCGGCTGCTATAGACCTGGTTAATTCCGGAATTCGTGTTAGTGATTTAATTTCAGATGAAAAATAAAGCTCGCTGCCGTTTTGCCAGTAGTAGAGCGGTTTGATGCCTGTATGGTCTCTGGCGAGGAAAAGCTCCCTGGAGTCCGCGTCCCAGATAGCAATCGCAAACATTCCATTTAGCAATCGCAAAGATTCAATTCCGCACTCTTCCCACAAGCGCAAAATCACCTCGGTATCGGTATTGCTTTTAAACCTGACGCCCTTGCCCTCAAGCCTGCTGCGCTGTTCGCGAAAATTGTAGATTTCGCCGTTATAGGCAATATGTAAGCGTCGGCCGCTGATGCTCATTGGCTGATGGCCGGCAGTTGTCAGATCAAGGATCGACAGGCGTCTGTGGCCCAGACCCAGATGTGCGTTGTCATCCCACCAAAGCCCGGAGTCGTCGGGGCCGCGATGAGCTATTGCATCGCACATAGCGCCCAGAAGTTCAGGGCGGCGCGCACCGGCTATTCCAGCAATTCCACACATTTTTCGTTGATGTTCTCGTGATAGAGTCGCTGGCTCGAATAGCCGCTGAGATCACACGGCTGCATTTCGTTATCGCGAATACCAATATATGTAAAGTACGCAGTAAGAATTAAAAGCATCTATGATTTTCACGATGATATCAATCTGTGACGCCGACAAAGCCAAGCTAGTGTCTGCTGTGATAAAAGTGCACTAAATCGGCACCATTGCTGGTGTAATTCAGGCTTTGTTCCTCAGTTTCACCTTATAAGATAAGCTGTTGCCGGCAAATTTTGTTTACGCCGGTTATATCGCCGGAAACCCGTGCTCATGACGTTAGCGTTTGTCCACATCGAGAAAGCAGCCGGTATGTCGGTGCATAAGATCCTGAAGCAGACTTTCGGCAGCAGATATCTGGTTGTCGAGGCTCCGTCAGGTCGAGACGGGACAGGGTATGTTTTTGACAGTGACGCCTACAAACGTGTTCGTTTTTTGTATCCCAATCTGGCAGGTATTGGTGGTCACTGGATCAGACCTTTTTCCGACTTGAACCATGGTCTATCGCAATTAAGTTATTGGACCATTGTCCGGGATCCGATAAAGCGAACGCTATCTCACTACCAATATCAAATACAGATTATGGGTAAAGAAGTCCCATTCGAAGAATGGAGCCAAGAGAAGCGTTATTGGAATTTCCAGACCAAAAAGATTTGCGGCACTGACGACGCTGCAGAAGCCATTGGATTGATTTCCAGTAGCGACTTCATTGGGGTCGGTATGCTGGAACGGTTTGAAGAATCATTGATACTCCTTGATCAATGGCTAGGAGGGAACATGATTCCAGCGGGAGATTTCAGAGACAACTCGGCACCGAGCGACAATATAAAAAAAGAGTTAATGCGTAATCCCAGTATTTTGGCCACGATAGAAACAATGAATGTGGAAGACAGCAAGCTTTACGCAGCAATTCGGGACAAGCTTTTTCCGGCACAAATTGATGCGGCCGAGAAAGCCGAAAATGGAACCCTGGTTGATCAGCGACGAACTAACAGACATTTCCAGCTGACCTGCCGCGAACGAGTTTCCGATTTAAAGCGTATGTTTCTCTACAAACCTTTGCGCAAACTTCAAGGTTAATCAAGCAGATGAAACAAGTACTACAAGACCTGAAAACAGGCGAAACGCATTTGCTCGATATACCGACACCATCGGTTAGCGCCGGGCATTGTTTGATTAGCTCTACTACCAGCCTGGTATCCGCCGGCACCGAGCGCATGCTGCTTGAATTCGGCAAGGCCAATCTTCTCGACAAAGCACGTCAGCAGCCCGACAAGGTCAAGCAGGTACTGGAAAAAGCGCGCACCGACGGTATCGGTCCGACTCTTAAGGCGGTGCGATCGAAACTGGATCAGCCGCTGCCGCTTGGCTACAGCAACGTGGGAGTGGTTACAGAAGTTGGCAAGAATATCGCCGGGTTCGAACCCGGCGACCGGGTGGTGTCGAACGGCAATCATGCGGAAGTGGTCAGCGTGCCGGCCAACCTGTGCGCCAGAATTCCGGATGAAGTTGACGACGAATCGGCCAGCTTTACGGTGCTGGGCGCCATCGCTTTGCAGGGCATCCGTCTGGTAAAGCCCACGCTTGGCGAAAATGTTGTCGTAACCGGCCTTGGATTGATTGGGCTGATGACGGTGCAGTTGCTGCGGGCCCATGGCTGCAATGTGCTGGGAATAGATTTCGATGCCGAGCGGGCGCGTATGGCGCGCGAATTCGGCGCTACGACCTGTGTACCTTCGGCCGGCGAGGATCCCATTGCGGTGGCGAATCGTTTTTCGCGCGGCCGGGGTGTTGACGCAGTCATTATTACCGCAGCCACCAAGAGCAACGAACCGGTGCACCAGGCTGCCACCA
>CAYGKB010000003.1:0-27559 GCA_964350425.1 uncultured Chromatiaceae bacterium
TCACGCACCATGGGTCGCCGCTGCCCGCCGGAATTTCGCGAACTTCCACACAGCCTTTGCCGTTGCCCAGCTGGCCGCGGGCAATGTCATTGGCGCTTTGCGTAATCGTCATGTAATCGGTGTATTCACTGTCCAGGTACGTGTAACCGCCGGACAGCACCAGATTATCGGTTGCCTGGTATGCCACATCGAGTTCCAGCCCTTTGACCTCGGAACCGTCAATGTTGCGGATGCGGGTACCGATGGTGTTGCCGATGACTTCCTGCACGCTGATTTGTTTGTCTTTGAAGTCCTGGAAAAATACCGCGCCGTTGATCCGCAGCCGGCCGTCCATGGAGGTGGTTTTGGCGCCCAGTTCCCAGACGTCCAGCCGTTCGGGAGTAAACTCAATTTCGTCATAGAGGCCGTCGCCATTGGCATCCAGACCAAATGAGCCGGCCGTCAGCAGACTGAAGCCACCGGGTTTAATACCGCGTGACCAGGAGAAATAGGTCATGACGTCTTCGTTCCAGAAGTACTCGAAGGTTGCCTTGGGCGCCCAGTAACGGTCTTTCCCACGCAGCGTCTGGTGAGTGCTGTTGGCGCGTCCGAAGCCGAAAGCGCTGAATGAGCCCGGCATGCCGGGAGCGCCGCCTGGTGCCGATTCCAGCCGGTCACAGCGGCCCGCAAAGCCGCAGATGATGTACGAGCTGGGACCATCAATGCGACCGCTCATGGGGCCGCCGTTAAAATCCGGATCCATCGGGTCAAGGATCAGGCTGGTTGCCGGTGCATTGGTCTGGTTGGGCGCATTCCAGTAGGCGCCGCCGTCGAGCGGATTGGTGAGGTAACCCTCGCACAGCGCGTAGCCTGTATAAGCATCACGGAACGGCGATACCACGCCGGAATCCGGGTCGTCCGGGTTGTTCAGATAATCCTGCGACAGGCCGTTCACGCAGACATTCATGACCGGTCCGCCAACACTGTTGTCCTCGCGGGTCAGGCGAGCTTCGAAGGTGGCGCGAAAGTTGTCAGTGACATTCCATTTCAGGTTGCCGTACCAGGAATAGTGATTTGTGCCGCGCTCATAGATGACCGGATTGGCGGGATCCAGCGTGTTGTAGGTTTTGCTGGCAAAGTAGGCGGCAGGCACCGTGGTAATACCGCACTGAAAGTTCGGGCCCAGCGGTCCGAAAGCAAAGTCATAAGGCGTTCCCAACGCCGCGTTACCGAAAGATAAAAAGCAGAATGCATCAGCAGTGACCGTTATCTGGTTGCGCTGATCCTGTTTCAGGCGTTCCCGCCAGAATTGCAGGCCCTGCGTAAAAGTCAGGCTATCGGTAATATCCCATGCCAGGCGGAATTCCTGGCTGAATTGATTGGTTTCGGTGTACTGATCCTGATAGAAAGTCGCGCCGCCATCGTGAATGCCATCACCGGCGGTACAGTCGTTTTGCTGGCGCAGTTCGGGAATTTTAGCGGCCTGGTCCATGCCCGGGCGGCAGTTGTCGACGTAATATTTAGCCAGGTCCATTTCCGAAGTTGCTTTGGCTTCGGTAAAGCCCGTGTAGGAGGACAAAACCAGCGCGTCACTGATGTCCCATTCCATGACCAGAGAATTGCGGAATACCTCTCGAGTGCTGCCCTCAAAGTCTTTGGCATCAAGCGGATTCGCTGATTTGCGGTAGTCCGGCATCAGGCGCGGCTGCAGCATGTTGGCGTCGGGAATGCGCCCGGAGAACAGTCGCACCACCTGCTTGTTGTAGATATTGCGTATCCATGGATCGGTCGCATCATAGAGGCCGAAACCGTCCGGATAGGTATTGCCAAAAACTCCGTAGACCAAGGACGAACTTGGTCCTGCACCGGGCACGTCGCGGAGATACTGATCTAGTGCCTGACCGGGGCCGCAATCGTAGCTGCCGACCGGGCCGGGCACGGGGTTGCATTCATTGCTATTGGGCGCCAGGTTGACTACTGAGCGGCCTTCGGAATCCGTGCCGGAGAGGCCGCCGCTGTTACCCAGGTCATACAGGGTGCTGTACCCGTCCAGCAGCGCCTGTGCAGACGGTCCGAACGCGTCGTCCGAATAGTCGGTCCGCCATTTGGCGTTGAAATTGTCGGTCGGTTCCCACTTGAAGGTCAGTGTGATGCCCGAGCCGTCGCCGTCCCCCAGCGGTTCGCCGGTCGCTGCGTTGGTGAAATAGCCGTCTTTGCGCCAGGATATGCCATTGATGCGCAGTCCCAGCGTATCGCCCAGCGGAATACTGAAGTTACCGCGTATTTCCTCGTCACCGTCGAGGTTGTAGTCAACAAACACGCCGCCTGCAAGCTGATCTTCCGGATCCTTGGTGATGTACTGGATAGCGCCGGCAAATGCGCTGCGGCCGAACAGGGCACTTTGCGGACCCTTAACGATTTCGATGCGCTCCACGTCAATCATGCGCGGATCAATCAGCACCGATCCGCCGGCATTGGTAACGGCTTCTGATGAAATGTCGATACCGTCAATCAATGTCGCTGCATTGGGACGGCCACGCGTCGGCGACAGACCGCGAATGGTTATGCGGGTGTCCGACTCCGAAAAGCCCAGATCAAACTGCACGCTGGTGTCCTGACCGGCAATGTCGTCCAGCGCCTTGATGCCGAGGCGGTCAATTTCTTCTGCACCCACGGCCTTGATGGCCAGAGGAACTTCCTGAAGGTTTTCAGTGGTCTTACGGGCGCTGACCGTGATTTCATCCAGCGCGGCGGCATTGGCTGCGGTCGTCAGAATCAGAGTGCAGGAAGTTGCTGACGCAACAGCAACACCGATGCGAAAAAACGGCAAGATGGTCGATCCCCCAATGGCTTGTTCTTTTAAGTCGGCCTCAATCCTATCATTACCCTGACCGGGCTGTATCCCGGGTTTTTAGCTAACGGTCGCGTTTCCGGTTTGACACACAGGCGGACGCGGGTTCCAATCGCGTTCTGCTTCGGTTCATGGCGCCAGACGGGCGCTAAAACGGCAACGAATTGAACAATACCTATCAACAACGTCTGGCAGCCCTGCAGGACAGCGGTGGCAGCCGTCTGCTGGCGGGCGGCCACCGTGGCGTAGAAAAGGAAAGCCTGCGTATTACGGCGGACGGACTGATTGCCGCCACCCCGCATCCCGCCGCACTGGGCTCGGCGCTGACTCATAAATTCATCACCACAGATTATTCCGAAGCGCTGCCGGAATTCGTTACGCCGGCGGAAGTCAGTTCCTGGGCGATCACCCAATGGTTGTGCGATATCCACCAGTTCGTTTATGCGCGCATCGGTGAGGAGATGCTGTGGCCGCTTAGCATGCCCTGTCGTTTGCGCAGCGAAGCCGATATCGCGATTGCGCAGTACGGCAGTTCCAATGTCGGGCGCATGAAAACCATTTACCGGCAGGGCCTGGGGAATCGCTACGGTAGATACATGCAGGCCATTGCCGGTATTCACTACAACTATTCGCTGCCTGACGTGTTCTGGCCGGCCTGGGCCGAAATAGTCGGCCGTGACAATAACCAGCAGCTGAAATCAGATTACTACCTGGGCCTGGTGCGCAACGTGCGTCGGCTCGACTGGCTGGTGCTCTATCTCTATGGCGCCTCACCGGCGGTGTGCAAAAGTTTTCTCGTGGATGGTGACGCGGATCTGCAAAAGTTCGCCGACGGCACCTTCTACGGTCCGTATGCCACGTCGCTGCGGATGAGCGACCTGGGCTATCAGAATTCGAATCAGTCCGCGGTGCAGGTTTCGGCCAATAGCCTAAGCGAGTACATACGCGATCTCAGCAAAGCCATTGCAACACCGCATCCGGACTATGTGGCGATGGGAGTCAGGCGTGGTGATGAATACCTGCAGCTCAACGCCAATCAGTTGCAGATAGAGAACGAGTACTACAGCACCATTCGGCCCAAACGCGTTGCCCGCTCCGGTGAACGTCCCACCATGGCTCTGCAGCGTGGCGGCATCGAGTACGTGGAGTTGCGCGCGCTGGACCTCAGTCCGTTTGACCCGGTGGGCATCAGTCATGATCAGCAGTTGTTTCTGGAAGCTTTTCTGATTTATTGCCTGATCAATCCCAGCCCGGCCATCAGTGATGCCGAGCACGACGGCAACCAGGCTAATCACCTGGCCATTGCGCGGCGTGGCCGTAAACCCGGTCTGCAATTGCAGCGCGGCACCAAAACCATTGATCGTGCCGACTGGGCGCGGCAGATTATTGCGGAGATCGAGCCTATCTCCGTCATGCTCGACGCTGCGGCGCAGGCCGAGGGGCGCTCCGGCGGCTATCAGGCCGCCCACGCCGAAGCATTGGCCGCGGCGGGCGACGCGGAGGCGACCTATTCGGCCCGCATGCTGCGCGAACTGGATGAATCAGGCGCGACTTTTGCCGACTACGGTTTGCAACTGGCGCATCGCTTTCGCGATTATTTTCGCGGTATCGGCGACGACTTTAACCAGCATCTTGCGGAACTGCAGCAGGAGTCCGAGACTTCGTTGCAGCGTCAGCGCGAGATTGAGGCTGCAGATACGCTCAGCCTCAATGAGTACCTCGACAGGTATTACGCCTGATTCAGGATGAGCCTGCAGCGGCTTCCAGTGCCGCGGTCGCCATCTCTTTAAAATCCTTACTGGTGTCAATAAGGTCGGTGACGGGTATCGTGGCGCCGGCGGCAACGAGTTTTTTACCCAGCATGAATTCGCGCGGACTATTGATGGCATCAACCGCCACGATTTTACCCTGCTGCAAATAGAACGCTGCGAACGAGCGGGTCGCAGGATCGCCTCTTACCACGAACTGCTCGTATACATCGCTCATGCCGGCTATCTGCATCTTTACGTTGTACTGGTCTGACCAGAACCAAGGCACCTGGTTGTAGGGTGCGGGCTCGCCGATGATATTCAGCGCTGCTGTTTTGCCCTGCTCAATGGCATTGTGCACTGATTCCAGTCGCAGGTGACGGCCCAGCAGGCCGTTCGGGTGCCGCGTGCAGTCACCGATAGCCAGAATGTCGGCATCGGAAGTCTGACAATATTCGTCCACCACGATGCCGTCGGAACAATTCAGACCGGCGGCTTCAGCGAGTTCAACATTGGGAATAATACCGATGCCGATAACCACCATGTCGGCCTCAACCGTAAATCCGTCGGCACAGCTGACCGACACTACCTTGCCGTCGGCACCATTGATTTGCTGCACGCGTCGTCCGAGTTCCAGTCTGGCGCCTTCCTCGGCATGCATGGTCTGAAAGAACTGGGAAATTTCCCGCGCGACCACGCGATTCATGACGCGCGACTCGGTTTCCAGCACGGTGACTTCCAGACCGCGTTTTACGCCAACCGCGGCAACCTCCAGGCCAATATAGCCGCCGCCGACGATGACGATTTTCCTGCCCGCAACAAAACCATCCTGCATGGCTGCCACATCGGCAATGCTGCGCAGATAGTGAACGCCGGCAAGATCATTGCCGGGGATCGGCAGTTCCCGCGCCCGGCTGCCGGTGGCGAGTATCAGTTTGGAGTATTCCAGCGTGTCACCGTCGGCGGTAGTCACCGTATGGGCTTGCGGATTAATACGCGTGACGCGAGTATTCAGTCTGAGCGCGACGTCATGATCCGGATAAAAATTTTCCGGTTTGAAATAGAGGCGCTCAAGCGCCAGCTCGCCGGCAAGAAATGCCTTGGAAAGCGGCGGTCGCTGATAGGGTGCGTAAGCTTCATCGCCGATCATGACGATTTCGCCGGCATACTTTTTTTGTCGCAACGAGGTGGCTGCCTGACCTGCCGCATGACCCGCGCCGACTATGATTACTCGTTCTGTCATGGGGAGGGATTATACTGGCGCTGCCGGGTGCACTGACAAGACGGCAAAACTGCCTGCCAACAACCATAAACAAGCGAGCGAAACATGCCCAAAGCTATTGTGATCGAAGAATTCGGCGGACCGGAGGTCCTGCAGTGGCAGGACATCAGCGTTCCCGAGCCGGGCCCCGGTGAGGTGCTGCTGCAGCACACGGCCATTGGTCTGAACTTTATTGATACCTATCAGCGCACCGGTTTGTACCCGCTGGAACTGCCTTCGGGCCTCGGTCTGGAAGCGGCCGGTGTGGTCGAGGCAATTGGCCCCGGTGTTGACTATGTGCAGCCCGGCGACCGGGTTGCCTACACCAGCATGCCGCCGGGGGCCTATGCCGAACAGCGCGTCTATGCCGCCGACAAGCTGGTGAAATTGCCCGCTGGGGTGGCTGATCGCACTGCTGCCGCTGCCATGCTTAAGGGTCTGACCGCCTGGTATTTGCTGCACCGATCCTACCCGGTTCGCGCCGGCGATCATGTGCTGTTGTATGCCGCTGCGGGCGGTGTCGGACTGATCGTGTGCCAATGGGCCAAAGCGCTGGGAGTCAATGTCATCGGCGTGGTCAGCACAGCAGCAAAAGCCGAGCTTGCCCGGCAGCATGGCGCCGGCGAAATTGTCATGGCAGACGCGCCGGATTTTGTGGCGCAAGTGCGCGCCGCCACCGGGGGCGAAGGCGTGGCCGCGGCTTACGATTCGGTCGGCAGGGATACCTTTATCCAGTCGCTGGATTGCATTCGCCCGCACGGCACCATGGTGTCGTTCGGCAATGCTTCCGGTCCGGTAGACCCTTTTTCAGTGCTCGAACTGGGCAAGCGGGGTTCATTGTTCCTGACGCGCCCCGCGGTGTTTGATTTTGTGCGCACGCCGGAAGAATTGCGGTCGGCTGCTGCCGGGCTGTTTGCCGTCATCGAATCCGGCCAGGTGAACATCGAGGTTAACCAGACCTGGCCGCTGGCCGAAGCGGCGCAGGCGCATATCGCTCTGGAGGGTCGCAAGACCACCGGTTCGACGGTGTTGTTGCCTTAGCCCTTGATCTCAACCTAGGGATTCACGTAGCTGATCGGCCAGAACAGTGGCAGCAGCAGCATCACTGCGACAAACACCACCAGCGTCAGCGGCGCGCCGAGCTTGATGTAGTCCACAAAGCGGTAGCCACCGGGGCCCATCACCAGGATATTGGCAGGGTGGGAAATCGGGCTGGTGAAACTTGCCGATGCCGCCATTGCCACCGCCATCATGGCCGTTTGCGGCATGATGCCCATTTCGGCAGATGCCGACAGAACAATGGGTGACATCAGCACCACTAAAGCCGGCGTGGGAACAATCATGGTGGCCAGCGATGTCAGCGCATACAGTCCCGCGATCACCGGCCACGGCCCGTGATCGCCGAGCAGGTTCATGACTTCGCCGGCGATGTATGCAGCCGCACCGGTGTCCGCCATTGCCACTCCCAGCGGCAGCATGCCGGCGATGAGAAACACGGCGCGCCAGTCAATAGCGCGGTAGGCCTGCTCCATGGTCAGGCAGCCGGTGGTAACCATGGTAATTGCTGCGCCGATTGCAGCGATGGCAATGGGCAGCAAGTCCAGCCAGACACAGAGAACCATCGCAACCATGATAATGCCGGCCAATGGTGCGCGCTTGATGTCCGGCGGTGCTTTCGGTGCCGGGGTCATGGTGATGAAGTCGGGTTCGTCGGCAAACACGTTTATTTTGGTGCGCGGACCAAGCAGCACCAGCGCGTCGCCGAATTCCAACCGTAGCTGGTTCAGATCGGAACGGATGGTTTCGCCGGAACGCCAGACCGCGACAAGCTCCAGGCCAAACTTTTCGCGAAAATTGATATCACTGATCTGCTTGCCTGCCAGATCGGACTGCGGCGCCAGCGTCACTTCTAGCATGGCCAGTCGGTCCGATTCGTAGCTGGATAATTGCGCCGACACGGCGTTGTCGATTTCCAGTTCCTGCAGACCGCGCAGTTCGTCAAAGTCCTCCGGGCGGCCCTGTAACAGCAGCAAATCGCCACCCAGCAATAACTCGTCAGGCTCGGGCATCAGCTGCAGGCTGTTTTCACGAAAGGTGGCCAGCAGACGAAAATCAAACGCCTCACCCAGCCGGGTCTCCGCCAGGCTTTTGCCGCCCAGTTGCGAGTCACGAGGAATCCGGATCACGAATACGCTTTCCTGCATGCGGTAGACATTCGTCAGCGCGTTCTCGTCAACTACCGTTATCTCGCTGAATTCCGGCGAGCGATTCAGATCAGCAATGGCGTCATTATTGCCCTGTAACAACAGGCGGTCGCCGGCCCGCAATGGCACCTTATTGATGCCGACGCGGCGAATCAGTTCATCACGACGAATGGCCAGCACATTGGTGCCGAACTGGCGGCGGTATTCGGTGTGGTTCACCAGCGATTTTACCAGTGCCGAGTCGGCGGCAATGGTCGCTTCTACCAGTTGCACCCGCTCATTCACCAGCGATTGCAGTAGCGGTGCTTCGCGTTCGATGATGACCTCGCCCCAGCGGCGCAGTTCCTCGAACCGATCCAGCCGGCCCTGCACCAGCAGCTTGTCGCCGCCCTGCAGGATGGTTTTGGCTGAAGGCAGAGCTTCGATGCGACCGTAGCGATCCAGCGCGACCACGATCAGGCCGACCGCCGAACCGATGCGTGAGGCCGCCAGACTCTTGCCTGCAAGTATGGACTGGCGCGGAATTTTTACCGTAAAAGTACGCTCCTGCAGCCCATAGAGTTGCCGCAGATTGCGCTGGCTGCGCTGTTTTTCACCCTGCACCCGCGGCTGCTTCGGCAGCAGCAGACGACCGGCCAGAGCGATAAAAACGGTTCCGCTAAGCAGTGCTCCGGTTCCTACCGGAAAAAAATCCAGCAAGCCGAAAGTCTGTTCTCCGGCAGCGCTTAAGGCATCAGCAATGAGCAGATTGGGAGGTGTGCCGACTAGCGTCTGCAGTCCGCCGAGCAGGGTTCCATAGGCCATCGGCATCAGTAACCGGGATGCCGAGATTTCCGTGCGGCGGACCACGTCCATGACCACCGGCAGCATCAGTGCTGCCACGCCGATATTGTTCATGAAAGTCGACAGGCCGCCGGATACCAGCATGATGACCACGATCAGCACGAATTCCTGTTTCCCGGCAATGCGGATAACCAGCGTGCCGAGAATGTCGGCGATGCCGGTGCGGGTCAGGCCGTCGCTGAGGATGAACATGGCCCACACGGTAATAACTGCCGGATTGCTGAAACCGGCAATGGCGCTCTCGGTGTCCACCAGCCCCGTTATGGCGAGCGCTACCAGCACCAGCAGGGCTACCAGATCCATGCGCAGTACTTCGGTGATGAACAGTACCAGTGCCACCCCGAGTATGCCGAGCACCAGTGCGATCTCGTAGGTCATGGGCTGCCGTAGCCCCCGCCGCCTGGTGTTTCGATGATCAACACGTCTCCCGCTTCCATGTCCGTGGCCAGGGTGCCGGAGTGGGTCTCAACGGCGCCGTTACGCCTGACTATACAGTTTTGTCCCGGTCGGCCCGGTGATCCACCGCACAATCCAAAAGGTGCGTTCGCTCTGTTATTCGACAGTATGGCAGCGCTCATCGCCTGACGGAACTCCAGCTTGCGTATAACGCCATCGCCGCCGGCTTGCGCACCCGCGCCGCCGGACCCGCGACGTATGGAGAATTCCCTGACCAGAACCGGGAAGCGGGACTCGATAACCTCCACATCGGTGATACGCGTGTTGGTCATGTGAGACTGCACGGCATCGGCACCGGGAAAACTTGCGCCTGCCCCCGCGCCGCCGGCGATAGTTTCGTAGTACTGATGCTGTGCATCGCCGAAACTCAGGTTGTTCATGGTGCCCTGCGAACCTGCCAGCACACCCAGCGCGCCGTAAAGCGCATCGGCGATGCATTGCGAGGTTTCGACGTTGCCGCCCACCACCGCGGCCGGATACGCCGGGTCAAGCATGCAGCCTGGCGGGATAATCAGCCGCAGCGGTTTATTGCAGCCGCCGTTAAGGGGAATTTCCGTCTGCACCAGCGTGCGAAATACATACAGTACTGCTGCCTGACAGACCGCGCGCGGCGCATTGAGGTTGTTGGCAGCAGCTGCCGATGTGCCGGTGAAATCAAGCAGCGCTGCGCGGTTGTTCCGGTCGATGCTGACTGTCACGCAGATCTGTTGTCCGCTATCCAGCGGATAGACGAAGCGGCCACTGTGCAGTCTGGTGATAGCGTCACGCACCGACATTTCCGCGTTGGTCTGCACGTGGCCGGCATAGGCCAGCACCACGGCGTCGCCGAACTCCATCAGCATGTCGCGCAATAGCTGTCGGCCGCGTTCGTTGGCTGCCAGCTGGGCTCTGAAGTCGGCGACATTCTGATCGGGATTGCGTGCCGGCCAGGCACCGCTGCCCAGTAACTCGCGCAAAGCGGTTTCCCGGAATTCACCTTGTCTGACCACGGCCAGGTGATCGATCAGCACACCTTCTTCATCAATGTGCCGGCTGAACGGCGGCATCGAGCCGGGCGTGTTGCCACCGATATCGGCATGATGGGCCCGTGATGCCACCACAAACTGAATGGTGTCAGACACCAGGGCGGAAATCGCCGTGACATCCGGCAAATGGGTGCCTCCGCTATAGGGCGCGTTGGTCAGGATCACGTCGCCACGACGCAGTTCGTCGCCGTAGTCGCGTATGGCTGTTTTGACCGCGTCATCCATGGAACCCAGATGCACCGGCACATGCGGCGCATTGGCAATCAGCTCGCCGGTGGCGGTAAACAGGGCACAGGAAAAATCCAGTCGTTCCCTGATGTTTACCGAGCGCGCCGTTTTGCGCAGTACGGTGCCCATTTCTTCGGCAACGGCAACAAAACGATGATTGATGATTTCCAGTTGCACCGGATCCATGCGGATGTCTTCACTGCGTTGCTGCCGCGCCTCGGCAATGTGTTCCAGCAGCAACTGCCCGGACGTATTGGCAGTGAGTTGCCAGCCATGCTCCAGCACGGTCGTGCTGTTGGCCTCGACAATCAGCGCCGGACCGCTGAGGCTGTCTGCCGCGCACAGGAGTTCGCGCCTATATACCGGCACGCTTTGCCAGCCCTGCGCAAGATACACCTGCACCTGCGCGGCCGGTTCCGGCACGCTGTGTCCGGCCATCATCGGCGGGTTCGCCGGCGGGGTTACCTGCGTGACCGCCTCACAGCGCAACGCCTCGATATGCAGTTCGGTGGCGTCGGGGGCGAAGCCATAACGGCGCCGGAAATTTTCTGCGAACCCGGTACGCATCTGTTGCAGGCCGGCCAGCGGGATCATGAGCGGCGTATCTGTTCCGGCGACTTTGAGCTGCAGTAGTGATTGATGTGCAATTGTGTCGGTGCCGGCACCCTGTGCCAGCAGGTCGGTCTGGCATTCTGCCTGCAGCGTGGCGGCGACGGTTTTTAGCTCCGCCAGCGTGTTGTCGTTGAGGGGCTGATTGATGCCGCGTTCACGGTAGCTGCGCAGCGGTGCGACGCCCATGCCCCATGCCGACAGCACACCTGCCTGAGAGTCCAGCAGAATTTTCCGTATGCCGAGTTGTTCCGCCACGGCGCAGGCATGCTGACCGCCGGCGCCGCCGAAACAGCACAGGGTGTAGCGGGCCGGGTCCAGTCCCCGCGACACTGATATATGGCGGATCGCGTTGGCCATGTTGTCGACTGCAACGCGCAGAAAACCCTGCGCGGTCTGTTCGGGGTCATAGTCGCGCCCGGAGGCAGCGCTGACGGCGCGTGCGAGTTCTGCAAACGCCAGCTGCACAGCCTGTTTGTCGAGTGGCCGGTTGCTGTCAGTACCGAATACCCGCGGAAAAAAGTCCGGCTGAATGCGGCCCAGTGCCAGGTTGGCATCGGTCAGTGCCAGCGGTCCGCCGCGGCCATAGCTTAACGGCCCCGGCTCGGCACCGGCCGATTCCGGCCCCGCCTGAAAGCGACCCTGTGCAAAACGCAACAGCGAGCCGCCGCCGGCCGCGACAGTATGGATACGGATCATCGGCGCTCTTAACTGCACGCCTGCCACCGCGGTTTCGCTGACTATTTCCGGTGCACCGTCACATAGCGAGACGTCGGTAGACGTGCCGCCCATATCGAAGCCGATGAGTTGCTCCAGGCCGGCGCGCGCACCGGCCGCCTGCATGGCTACAACGCCGCCGGCCGGCCCGGACAGCACAGCGTTTTTGCCGCGAAAATGCCCGGCCTGCACCAGACCGCCATTGCTCTGCATGAAATAGATGCGCTCACAGGCAATGCCGGCATTGTCCAGTTCCTGCCGGAATGCAGCCACGTAACTCAGCAGTACCGGTGACAGATAAGCATCTGCCACCGTGGTGCCGGCCCGGCCGATGAGCTTCGGCATGGGGCTGACTTCATGGGAAACGTGCACGTGGGCAAAACCCGCAGCCCGCACATGTGCCGCCAGTTGCTGTTCATGCGCCGGGTTCAGCCAGGCGTGCACCAGGCAGATGGCAACCGAGTCTATGTTCTGCTCGCGCCAGTTGCGCAGCTCCTGCTGCAATGATTGTGTTTGCAACGGTTGCAGCACGTCGCCGGCCGCATCAAGCCGTTCATCCACTTCAGCTACGGCCGTGAACAACGGTGCGGCCTTGCGTATGTGCAGATCGAACAAGCGGGGCCGATCCTGATTGCCGATCAGCAGGGCGTCGCCGAAACCGCGGGTGATCAGCAGGCCGGTGCGCGCGCCTTTGCGCTCCAGCAGTGCGTTGGTCGCGACTGTTGTGCCCATGCGAATTTCGGCCACGCTGCCGCCGCCGCAGTCCTGCAGAACCCGGCGGATACCTTCGGCGGCTGCGTCACGGTAATGCGCCGGGTTTGCCGACAGCAGTTTGCGGCTGATCAACTCGCCTGCGGGGCTGCGCGCCACTATGTCGGTAAAAGTGCCGCCGCGATCAATCCAGAATTGCCAGCCGGTTTCAGTTGCCATAGGTCGCCATGTTTGCCTGTCACGTGTTGCCATGCATTGTCCCGTTTAACGTCGTGCTCGGCTACACTGCGGGCATGGCTGGTGGTGAAAGTTATCGCCGTATCTGGGAACAGGCAGCACTGATACCCGAGGGATCGGTGGCAAGCTATGGGCAGATCGCCAAGCTTGCGGGCTTGCCGCGCCGGGGTGCGCGCATGGTGGGTCGTGCAGTAGGTTCCGCGCCCAAAGATTTGCAGCTGCCGTGGCACCGCATTGTGAATGCGCAGGGCAAAATTGCGATCCCCAAGGGCAGTAGTGGTTATGAGCGGCAGCAGGAACTGTTGCGCGCGGAAGGCATCGAGATTGAAAACGGGCAGCTGGATATGGATCGCTATCGCTGGGATCCGACGCTGGATGAACTGGTGTGGGGGCCCGGGCGGCTGCGCGACCCGCGTGCCGACAATGAATAAATCCATTGCTATACCGCGCATGGAGAGGTTATGACCGAGCGCTGGGTATGTTTTTCGCACGGCAAGGAAAGCGGGCCGTGGGGCACCAAGATTCAGGCACTGGCCGATGTCGCGCGGGCCGCCGACTGGCAGGTGGAGTCGCTGGACTACCAGGGGATGGATGACCCCGACGCCCGCGTCGCCAGACTCGAAGCGTGGTGCGAACAGCAGACCAGCCCCTTTGTGCTGGTGGGCAGCAGCATGGGCGGTCATGTCGCCACGGCTGCAGCCAATGGCAAAGGCCGCGCGGTGCTCGGGTTGTTTTTGCTGGCGCCGGCTTTTTACATGGCCGGTTACGAGCAGCTCACACCCGGCGCGCCAGCGTGTCCCGTGACAATCGTGCATGGCTGGCGCGACGACGTGGTGCCCTGGCAGAACAGCGCCTGTTTCGCAGAGCCTGCCAAAGCCAAACTGGTCATGCTCGACGATGACCACCGCCTCACCAACTCCCTCGCAGCACTCTGCGCCGAATTCCGGCTGTTTCTGCGCGCCATCCCCTCCTGAGCGACGGGGCGCTATTTTTTTGCGGGGCGATAATGTTGCGGGGGAGCGAGCGGTGGGGGTCTGCGACGCGACTTCGGGGTTCGGAGCGAGAAGGCCCCCACCGCTCGCTCCTGTTCACAGCGATTCATGACACGCAAAAAAATAGCCGCCCCGGAGGGCGGCTGGATGGGCGCGGAAATGTTGTCGCGCTCGAGGCTGCTTTTGTTGTTGTCTGAGCCATTGCGGCTCTTTATTAGCATGCCCCTCGCGCTTGGTTTTTCTTATTGTTATGGATGTTGCTTTGGGCGTAGTCGTTTTTGTTTCGACTTGCCCCCTATGTTGCAGGTCTCGTGCCAGACTTCGTGCCAACTCGCGTCGGCTTGACATAAGCCTCCCAAAACGGATTTTTTTGTGAGCGTCGTCACGAAAAAACCGCCCTGCAGAAGCGCTGGAAAACTGGCATGCCGGCAGGCCGCAGGGTGCCGCAGGCGAAAGTGTCAACAAAGGCGACACCAGGGCAAACGGCTGCCGTGACACGCGTCACACCGGACGGAAAATAGCTATTAAAAACAACAGGATAGCGTTTTGGGGGAGCTGTAAATTATCCCGACTGCCAGCGGGATTGCCTTGCAAATCAGGGACTTTCAGGCATTCAGATTGGGAATGAGCTCGCTTTCAAGTTTAACGATCATGTCTTTAATCAGCAGCTTGCGCTTTTTCAGGCGCTTCACCATGAGCTGATCAGCCTGGGGGTTGCGGCCCAGCGCACTGATTTCATCGTCGAGGTCGCGATGTGCAACGCGCAGTTCTTTAAGGCGCGTGCGGCTCTTGAATACGTTGGTATCGATGCTGGCGCTCATGACTTATTGTTCTTGTAACTCAGCTGTGACCATTCTACTCGAGATAAGCCGTCCAGTCTCGGTTCAGGTCGCCGCAGACAATAAAGTGGGGATTCAGAATATCTTCCTTGGCGTTGTACAGCAGCGGCGAACCGTCGGTCTGTATGACTTTGCCGCCGGCACACTCCACCACTGCCTGCGCTGCGGCAGTATCCCACTCTGACGTTAGACCGAGTCTCGGATAAACATCGGCTTCGCCCAGCGCGACCAGGCACAGCTTCAGTGAGCTGCCCATGGGGACCATCTCGTGCGCGCCGAGTTTGGCCAGCCAGGCATCGAGCAGTTCGCCGCGATGCGAGCGGCTGCCCACCACGCGCACCGGTGTCGGTGCGGTGGCCGTGACACTGATCGGCCGAAGCTGGCCGTCGGCGGTTTGCTCAAACGCGCCGCCGCCCTGGTAACCGTAAAAACAGCGCTGTTGCACTGGCACGAAAACTACCCCGAGTACCGCGGTATGACCCTGGATTAGCGCAATATTGACGGTGAATTCGCCGTTGCGCTTGATGAATTCCTTGGTGCCGTCGAGCGGATCAATAAGCCAGTATTCCTGCCACTGCGAGCGCTCCTGCCAGGGAACCTCACGCGACTCTTCCGACAATATCGGTATGTCGGGCGTCAGTGCGGCGAGCGCCGCAACAATGGTGTGGTGCGAAGCTTTGTCTGCCAGCGTAAGCGGCGAATTGTCATCCTTGGCTTCGATGCCGAAGTCATCGCTGTTATAGATTTCCAGAATCGCGTTGCTGGCTTGCGCCGCGATGTCGACGACCGGATTAACAAGCTGTTCAAGATTCTGTTGCATGGGTTACCGTTGGCTTCTCAGATGTGTGCAGCCGCGCCGGGGCGGGGCGGGGCGCAAGTATAGGGTATGACCGACAAAATCACAGACCTGACAGAGGTGCATGCGCTGGAGCGCTACGACACGATCCTGCTCGACATGGACGGCACCCTGCTGGATCTGGCTTTCGACAATTATTTCTGGCGTGAACTGGTGCCGCGCGTCTATGCCCGCCGGCAGGACATAAGCCACGCTCAGGCGCGTGACCATATATATGAGTTGTATGCCGGCAGGGAGGGCACGCTGGATTGGTATTGTCTGGATTTCTGGACCGAACAGCTGCAACTGGATTTACCCGCGCTCAAGCAGGCAAGCAGCCATCGCATCCGGTTTTTGCCGGGCGCCCGCCGTTTTCTCGATCATGTGCAGCAAAGCGGCAAGCGGCTGGTGCTGGTGACCAATGCGCACCAGCTAACGCTGGCCATCAAACGTGATGTCACCGGATTGCACTACTGGATTGAAGAGTTCGTCAGTTCGCATGATATCGGTGTACCCAAGGAGCAGCAGCAATTCTGGCGGACGCTGCAACAGCAGCTCGAATTCGAGCCGGATCGAACCCTGTTCGTGGATGACAGTCTGCCGGTTATCGAAGCAGCCACCGAGTATGGTCTGGGCGGCGTGATCGCCATCCGGCGGCCCGATACGAGTCAGCCCTTAAGGGAGATACAGGGGCACGCCTTTATTGATGGTGTAGCGCATTTAAAATCCGGTGTCTGACACCATCAGCGGCGGCGGCGACTGCCGCCGCTGCGCCGCGGACCGCCTCGTCCGCCACCTCTGCCGCCGCGCTCCTTGCGCTCGGGTTTGGGCGGAATCTTGATAGCGGCCAGCAACTCGTCGGAAATACTTTCCACCGGCAGCGAGTGGCCGATGTAAGCCTCGATATCGGGCAATGACATGGCGAAGTTTTCGCAGGCAAAGCTGATGGAATCGCCGGCTTCGCCGGCCCGCGCGGTGCGGCCGATGCGATGCACATAGTCCTCGCAGTCCTGCGGCAGGTCGTAATTGAAGACATGACTCACGCCCGGCACATGCAGGCCGCGCGATGCCACGTCCGTGCAGATCAGGACCGGCAGGTCGCCGTCCTGAAAGCTTTTCAGCATGCGCATGCGTTTTTTCTGCGGCACATCGCCGGATATGGCTTTGGCCTCAATGCCATTAAACGGCAAAAACCGTTCCAGTTTTTCGGCTTCCCGCTTGGTGTTAACGAACACCATGGTACGGTGCGGATCCATCCGGTTCAGCAGGCCGATTAATAACGGAATTTTCTCGCGATTGCTCGGGAAGTAAACGGCTTCGGTGACCAGGTCCGCCGTGAGTTTCTCTGGTTCGATCTGCACCGATTCCGGATCATTCATGTGTTCGTAGGCCAGTTCCAGTACCTTCTGACTGAGCGTGGCGGAGAACAGCAGGTTCAGGCGCTTGTCCGCGTCTGGCAGCCGGCGCAGGATATAACGGATATCCTTTATAAAGCCCAGATCGAACATGCGGTCGGCCTCGTCAAGTACCACCACTTCGACCTGTTTCAGGTTAAACACGCCCTGCTTAAAGTAGTCAATGAACCGGCCCGGCGTGCCAATGAGAATGTCCACACCTTTTTCCAGTTTGTCCCGCTGCTTGTCGTAGTCGGCGCCGCCGAACACCACCTGAAAATTAAAGTCGGTGCCGCTGCCGAGTACCTTGGCATCTTCAAAAATCTGGATTGCCAGCTCACGTGTGGGCGCCAGCATAATGGCGCGGGGGTTTTTGCCGTCGGACTGTTTATTGCTGGTAAGCAGTCGGTTCAGCGTGGCCAGCAAAAATGCTGCGGTTTTGCCTGTTCCGGTTTGCGCCTGGCCGGCGATGTCGTGGCCGGCAAGTGCTCTGGGCAGGGTAGCCGCCTGAATAGGCGTACACACTTCAAACCCCGCGGCCCGTATCCCTTCCTGCAGTTGCGCGGGCAGGTCGAGGGAATCAAACCGGATTTCCTTATTTTCTGTCATCTATTAAGAGTGCGTAAAAAGTGCTTTATGGTACTTGCAATCTGCCGCATAAGCGGTTCAAATTAACCCAACCCAGCGGCGCGTTTCGCGCCCGCAGAATCTTCTACCAGCTCACCTGTACTTACCAGAGGAAGCTTGCCAAGCGCCTGAATAATGCGCGGTAGTTGGCCAGAACTAAAAAATACGTCTGTATTCCAGACCCGGGCGATCCTGACACAGGTCAGGCGGCGACCTTTTTACTGTTTCCACATTTATTAATCAACACTTTATTTATTCACCCCTAACAGCAGAAGTTATTTCTATGAGCCTAGTACATATCAGCGATGACAGTTTTGATGCCGATGTTGTGAAATCGGAAACACCGGTTCTGGTCGATTTCTGGGCCGAATGGTGCGGGCCGTGCAAGGCTATTGCTCCTGTGCTGGATGAACTGGCCGGCGAATACGAGGGCAAGGTCAAGATTGCCAAGCTCGATGTTGACGCCAATCCGCAGACCGCGCGGCAATTCAATGTGCGCAGTATCCCGACCCTGATCCTTTTCAAGAACGGTGATGTCGGCGGACAGCAGGTGGGTGCTGTTTCAAAGCAGCAATTGAAGGATTTCTTGGACACTAACTTGTGAGGGGCTACTTGGGTAATCAAGCGCGCACGCGATCCAAAACAGGCAATCGCGGAAAATCAGGAGGCGGTCAGGGCAAAAAGAAAGGCCGCCGTCGGGGAGGCAGACAGGGCTCGGAAGAGACCGGGAATTTTACTGCCGAGGATATCGTCAGCAAGGAAGAGCTTGAGGCCAATGGCGAGCTGCTCCATCTGAACGAACTCAAAAATTTGCAGGCGGCCGAGCTGGTTGCCATGGCGGAGGATGCCGGTCTTGAAAACCTGGCCCGTTCGCGCAAGCAGGACATTATTTTTGAGTTGCTGAAGGCGCATGGCGCCAAAGGCGAAGCTATCTACGGTGATGGCACGCTGGAAATTCTGCAGGATGGTTTCGGCTTCCTGCGCTCCGCCGACAGCTCTTTTCTTGCCGGCCCGGACGACATCTACGTGTCGCCCAGCCAGATCCGGCGCTTTAACCTGCGCACCGGCGATACCGTTGGCGGCCTGATTCGCCCGCCGAACGACGGCGAGCGCTATTTCGCCTTGCTTAAGGTTGCCGAGATTAACCTTGATGACCCGGAGAATGCGCGCCGCAAGGTGCTGTTCGAAAACCTTACGCCGTTGTTCCCTACCGAAGCGCTCAAGCTGGAACAGGGCACCGGCAGTTCGGAAGATCTGACCGCGCGGGTTATCGATATGGTGGCGCCGATCGGTAAAGGTCAGCGCGGCCTGATTGTGTCGCCACCGAAAGCCGGCAAGACGATGCTGCTGCAGCACATCGCCACCGCCATCACCAGCAACAACCCAGATGTGGTGTTAATGGTTCTGCTGATTGACGAGCGCCCGGAAGAGGTTACCGACATGGAGCGCACCGTGCGCGGTGAAGTTGTGTCGAGCACCTTTGACGAACCGGCCAGCCGGCACGTGCAGGTAGCCGAAATGGTGATCGAAAAAGCCAAACGGCTGGTTGAGCACAAAAAGGACGTGGTAATTCTGCTGGACTCCATCACCCGTCTGGCCCGCGCCTACAACACCGTGGTGCCGTCCAGTGGCAAGGTGCTCACCGGTGGTGTGGATGCCAATGCGCTGCATCGGCCGAAACGCTTCTTCGGCGCCGCGCGCAACATTGAAGAGGGCGGCAGTCTGACTATCATTGCCACTGCGCTGGTTGATACCGGCTCAAAGATGGACGATGTCATTTACGAGGAGTTCAAGGGTACCGGCAACATGGAGATTCATCTGGATCGCCGTATCGCCGAGAAACGTATCTATCCGGCAATCAACATCAACCGTTCGGGAACGCGCAAGGAAGATTTGCTGATCGAGCCGGACGAACTGCAGAAGATCTGGGTACTGCGAAAAGTGCTGCACCCGATGGATGAGATTGCCGCGATCGAGTTCCTGACCGGCAAGATGCAGGACACCAAGACCAATGCCAAGTTCTTTGATGCCATGAAGCGCTAGCCATGCGTAGCCGCGCCGCAGTTGCCTTCGAAGCGGGTAAACCGCTGGAAATCACTGAGATAGACGTCGAAGGGCCGCGTGCCGGCGAAGTGCTGGTGCGGATTGTGGCCACGGGGGTCTGCCATACCGATGCGTTTACGTTGTCCGGAGAGGACCCCGAAGGTCTGTTCCCGGCGATACTCGGTCATGAGGGCGGCGGCATTGTTGAAGCGGTTGGCGCAGGAGTTACCAGCGTTAAGCCCGGCGATCACGTGATCCCGCTATATACCCCCGAATGCGGTGAGTGCAGTTTCTGCACGTCCGGCAAAACCAATCTTTGCCAGGCCATTCGCGTGACTCAGGGGCAGGGTCTGATGCCCGATGGATCCAGCCGCTTTTCGCATAACGGCAGCCAGGTGTTCCATTACATGGGCACCTCGACTTTTTCCGAGTACACAGTGTTGCCGGAAATCGCGTTGGCCAAAGTAAACCCGGCCGCGCCGCTGGATAAAATCTGTCTGCTTGGCTGTGGCATTACTACAGGTATCGGCGCGGTACTGAATACAGCCAAAGTTGAGCCGGGCGCCAGCGTGGCCGTATTCGGGCTAGGCGGCATTGGCCTGAGTGTGATTCAGGGCGCAGTCATGGCCGGTGCTGAACAGATCATTGGCGTTGACCTAAACCCTGAAAAGTTTGCAATGGCCAAAGCACTGGGCGCCACGGATTTCATTAATCCGGCAGAGCACGATGCGCTGATTCAGGACGTTGTGGTCGATTACACCAATGGCGGTGTGGACTATTCGTTTGAATGTGTGGGCAACACCGAGCTGATGCGTTCCGCACTGGAGTGTTGTCACAAAGGCTGGGGTGAGTCCGTCATCATCGGCGTGGCCGGTGCCGGCCAGGAAATTTCCACCCGGCCGTTTCAGCTCGTCACGGGCCGGGTCTGGCGAGGTACCGCGTTCGGTGGCGTCAAAGGCCGCAGCCAGCTTCCCGGTATGGTCGAGCAGTATCTTGGCGGCGCAATCAAGGTGGATGAAATGGTCACCCACACCATGCCGCTCGACGACATCAACCAGGCCTTTGACCTGATGCATGCCGGCAAGAGCATTCGTTCGGTGGTGACTTTTTAAGCAGCATTGTCATGGCTGCATCCAAGCGATTTCTGCCGGTCTTTGTTGCGTCGCTCGCAATGTTCGTCTGGCCAAATGCTTTCGCGGCTGAACCGCGCATTAGTCTGACGCCGTATGCCGGTTTCAGAATGGGCGGCAGCGTGGAGGACAGGCAAACCGGGCAGAATGCTGATCTTGAGGACACTGCATCTTACGGACTGACGCTGGGAATTCCGTGGGAAGCCGGTTCACAACTGGAATTCTGGTACAGCCACCAGCAGGCCGATATCAGTCCGCTGGCTACCGGCGCCGCAACCCTGGACTTTGACAGCCTGCAGCTGGGCGGTACCGTGTTGTTCGAACCGCGCGGCAGCGCCGTGCCGTTCTTTGTGTTTACCGCCGGTGCAACACGCGTGGATTCGTCGGCGCCCGGTACCCGAGCCGATACCTTCCCGTCTTTCAGTCTGGGCGGTGGCTGGCAGTTTTTTCCGCAGTCACGTGTCGGTCTGCGTCTCGAAAGCCGGGTACTTGGGTTGCTGGTAGACAGCAGCAGCGCGGTATTCTGTGGCGCCGGACCCGGCGGCGGAATCTGCGCCTTTCGTGTCAACGGCGATATGCTGTGGCAGTTTGAGATCAATGCCGGTCTGAGTTTTCGTTTCTGACTCAATTTCATTCGCCGCCGCGCATGCAGTCCGAAGTCCTTTCTAATCATTTGAAAAATATATAGTTTTTAGTTGCAGTATGCAGGCGTATTTAGCCTGTGCAACAAACCGGTATTTGTCCGTCTGGGAATTATGTGAAGACCGTTTGTGGTCTGGCCTACAGATTTCCGGGGAGAAAAACCGATGAAAACGCATTTGTCTTTGTTGCAGCCTGCAACATATTTGCGATTGCAAACCGCTGGAGGAAGGCGTAGCTTATTTGTCGCTGACCGTTTGACAGCATTCGCAGGGCGCTGCAGCAGTCGGCTACAAGAACAATACAAACAATTTTTCGAGCCGCTTAAATCAGGCTTGAATCCGTCAGCAAACAGGGAGGGAGAGAATTTTGCTGGCAGGCTGCTTTCTGGGCAGCTCTCTCCCGGGGGTATCTCCATGCGAACGACTATTCGCAAGTTTGTTTTCTGTTTATGCACTTTGACCGTCGGTGCCGCGCATGCAGCCCTGCAGGTCGAAGGCGAAATCAACCCGAATCCGGTGCGCCCCGGCGAACAAGTCAGGGTGGCGTTCACGGTTGTCAACGACGGCTTGAGCACCGAAGCCAACGTGACTCTGGAGGCGGAGATACCCACCGGCTTCGATGTCTTTTCTGATTATCCGCTGGAATATGCTGACGTCTACGGTCCCGGTGAATGCCCGTCTACCAGTTGTTCGGCGGGCGAAGACATTGTCTGGACGCTGGGCAGTCTGGCACCCGGACAGGCAACCACCGTCGGGTTCTGGGCGAATGTGGCCGCCGCCACAGCCGATGCCACAGACCTGACGGTCAACGCCGCGGTTATTGACGGCGACCTGAACCAGGACGATACAGTCAGTGTCACCACGACCGTGCAGAGCGGTCAGGTAGTGTCGCTGTTCGTAGAAGACAATGCCGACCCGGCCGCGCCCGGCGATGAACTGGTTTATGCAATCACCTATGGCAACTACGGGTCGCTGGCCATCTCCGGTGCAGCTATCGATCTGCCATTGCCGGCGGACGTCACTTTTGTTTCTGCGACCGGCGGCGGCAGCGAAAGTCTCGGCACCGTAAGCTGGGCGCTGGGAACACTTGAACCCGGCATATCCGGGACTCTGCTGGTTACCGCAAACGTGTCAAATTCCGCCACCGCCGGAGACTTGCTGGTGGTTGATTCGGCCGCGCTGACGGGCATGACCGTTGAAGCAGTGCCGGTAGCGGTAGCAGCCAGTGCCCAGGCTATAACTCAGGTGACGGCAACCACTCCGCTGACGGCAAACTTTGAAATCAACCCTGACCCGGTGCGTTCCGGTGATTTTGTCAGGGCAGAAATTACCGTTGCCAACAACACCGGCTCGGTCATGTCCGGCGTGGTGCTGCAGGCACTGATGCCGGAAGATGTTCTCGGCATCGGCGATTCGCCGACAGAATACGCGGGACTCTATGGTGAAGGTGCCTGCTATCAGACCACCTGCACATCGGCTGAGCTGATTACATGGCAGCTGGGCTCGCTGGCCGCCGGCCAGTCCGTTACCGTCGCTTTCTGGCCGGAGGTCGGCACTGTCGATACCGGCGAGCAACTGCTGTTCGAGGCCTGGGTTATAGACGATTCAGGCAATGAAGCGATTGCTTCGCGCAGTATTCCGGTTGCCAATGACAAGCCGCTGACGCTGGCGATAGAAGACAGCCTCGACCCGGTAATCATCGGCGATACCCTGGTTTACACGCTTACTTATGGCAATCATGGTTTGCTTTCAATTTCCGGTACCACGCTTTCTTTTGAATTGCCCGAAGGCACAACTTTTGTGTCCGCTTCGGGCGGTGGTGTGGCAAGTGCCGGCACCGTGGATTGGAGCCTCGGCACACTGGTGGCCGGGGAAAGCGGTGTACTCGAAGTGGCAGTCTCGGTGGATAATTCGGTAGCTGCGGGCGAGTTGCTGGTCACCGGTTACGGGGCGCTCACCGGCCAGACGGTGGAAGCCTTTCCCGAGGCGGTGCGCTCGCTTGCACAGACTGTGACGCAGATTGAGACTGCGCGGCTGCTCGACCTGGCGGTGACGGTGAATCCGGCACCGATTCGCTCCAGCGAACTGATGCTGGTTGAGTTAACGGTAAGCAATACGAGTGGCGCGACCATGTTCGGTGCGGAGCTGCAGGCCCGCATGCCGGAACATGTCGGCCAGGTCTACGATTCACCCAATGAATATGCGCAGCTGCTGGGCAACGGCACCTGCTACCAGGGCTCGTGTACATCGGGCGAACTGATTACCTGGCAACTGGGCGACCTGGCGGCCGGGCAGTCGACCACGGTCGCGTTCTGGCCGACGGTTGCCACGGTGGATACCGGTGAACTGCTGGTAGTTGACGCTCGCGTAACCGACGATGCCGGTCGCGAGGCGGTGATTTCGCGCAGCATTCCGGTGCGTAACGATCAGGACGTTTCGCTGCGGATCAGCTCCAGCCGCGATCCGGTCAGTGCCGCCGACGAAATAACCTACACCCTGACCTACGGCAATCACGGTCTGAGCACGCTGACCAATGCCGGCATCGAATTGCCGCTGCCGTCGCTGGCCACGTTCGTGTCAGCTACTGACGGCGGGACCGCAGCCAACGGTGTGGTGAGCTGGAATCTTGGGTCGCTGGCCGCCGGCGCTTCCGGTAAGGTCAGCGCGGTAGTCACGGTGGGCAGCGCTATAGACAGCGACCAGCTGATTGTTGATGCCGCGCAGTTAAATTCCGACACTCAGTCAGCCCGCGCTCAGCACACAACACGCGCGGCAACCAGTGGCATCAATCTCTCGGTGACGTCGGTCGATGATGCTGTTCGGAGCGGCGAAACGCTGCTGACCGAGATCAGCCTGACCAACAATTCCGGCGGTACGTTATTCAATTCGGTGCTGCAGGCGCGGATGCCGGAAGGCGTCCAGCAGGTTTACGACTCGCCGAATGAATATGCTGATTTACTCGGGAACGGCACCTGCTATCAGGGCTCCTGTACTTCGGGCGAACTGATCACCTGGCAGCTTGGCAACCTGGCGCCCGGCCAGTCGACCGTGGTCAGTTTCTGGCCGGTGGTCGCCAGCGTGGATTCGGGTGAACTGCTCATCGTGGATGTGCGGGCACTGGCCGACGCGGGAAATGAAACCCGTGCCCGGACCGTGACACCGGTGAATGCCAATGCGCCGCTGACGCTCGCCATTGACGAAAGCGCGAATTCGGTTGCCAGCGGCGGTGCGCTCGAATACACCATGGTGTTTGGCAACCGTTCCATCCAGACGGTTAACAATGTGGTGCTGGAGTTGCCGATTCCGGACGGGCTGAGTTTCAGCAGCGCCACTTTCGGCAATCCGGATGTGAATGCCGAACGGGTACTCTGGAACATAGGCGATCTGCCGGCCGGTGAGGGCGGCATGGTCAAGGCAGCGTTCACGGTTAATCCGGCGCAGAACAGTGATCACGTTAAGGCAGCACCGGTTATCCGGGGCGATGACGCCGAATCACGAACTGAAGCAATTACCCGGGTTGATGCGAGCTCTTCGCTGCAACTGGTGGTGGATGTGCTGGCGCCGAATCAGCCCGGCGATACGGTGGTCAATAATTTCTCGGTCACCAACACCACCGGTGGCACTCTGTTCGGCGTGACCCTGCAATCCAGGGTTCCGGACGCCTACGATCAGTTTGTTGATTCAGCTCCGGCCGTGGTGGGTGGCGGCACCTGCTACCAGAGCACTTGTTCTGCCGGCGAGCTGATTACCTGGGCTATCGGCAATATGGCGGCGGGCGCCACGGTGGATGTGTCCTACACGACGACCGTGGCGAACGGGCTGGACTCGGGGCTGCTGATTTCCGTGGCAGCATCTGCCACCGAAGATGCCGGTTCGCAGACGATGGATGCGGAAACCGTTTTGATCGGCCCCGATTCTGACGCGGATCAGGACGGCATATCTGACACCTATGAAGATGCCAACGGTCTGGACCAGAACGATCCGGCGGACGCATTGGGTGATGAGGATTCGGACGGATTACTCAACGTCGATGAGTTTCTGCTGGGTACCGGTCTCAATGATCCGGATTCGGATATGGATACGGTGCTGGATGGAGCGGACAACTGCGCGCTGGACAGTAACCCGGACCAGAACGACAACGACATGGACAGCCTCGGTGATGTCTGTGATGCCGACGATGACAACGACGGCGTGCTGGATGTTGATGACAACTGTCAGTTTGCAGTCAACAACGATCAGGCCGACGGCGACAATGACGGCATAGGCAATGCCTGTGAGCCGCCGCCTCCGGCCGATGTGACCGAAGCCGGTGATACCAGCGGTAACGGCGACTTCGCGCTGCTGCTGCAGGGTGCCGCTACCGGCTCGCAGGTGCAGATTTTTGATGGCGCCAGCGGTGCGATGCTGAATAGCATCGACTTCTTTAGCTGGGTATGGGAAGCCATTGCTATCGACACCATCAGTGACGGCAACGGCGACGGGATTGCCGATGATCCTGCAATCGCTATGCTGGCGGTTCGCCCCGATAACGGGCAGATCAAAGTGCAATTCCGCAGCGTGGCGGATGGCAGTGTACTGCGTACCAACCTGCCGCTGTTCAACATCAACTGGGAGGCCATTGACCTGGCCATCATTGATGACATGAATGGAGATGGCACGACGGGAGACACTGGGGTAGCGGTGGTTGCGATCAACAAGGCTACCGGTCGGAATGAAGTCAGAGTTTTGCCGCTGGACTCAACGGATTTTGTGCCGGTATTTCAGCAGCGCTACTTTAATCCCGAGTGGGTATCAACCGGCGTAGAGGCATTTGTCGCACCAGGTGGTGGTGACATCCTGATTGGTGTCATGGCTACTAACAGTGTCAGCGGCAAGACGATACTGCAGCGTCGGCAACTCAGTGACGGAGTCAGAATGCCTAACGTTTATGCTTTCGGCGCCTCCATTAAGGGCAGTGACCTGACAGTTCTGAAAGACACCGATGGCAACGGTACAGCGGATGATCCGTCAGTGGTTTTCTACGGAACTAACCTGAGTAATGGCAACAGCATCGTGCGTACGCGACGTATGGACAACGGCGCTATAGTCAGCCAGTTCAGGATTTTGGGTAACTCGTTCACACCGCAGAAAATTACGACCTTGCCGGATGCGGATGGTAATGACATTGATGAGTTGGCGGGCTCTGCTATCAGGAATAGTGATGACAGCCTGTTTATTAAGCTGCGCGACTCGTCAACTACTGCAACGGTAAGCGAAATATCGCCTTAACGGCTGTTTCCGTCAGGTAAATAAAAAGACCCCGCCACATGGCGGGGTCTTTTTTTTGTTTGGTACACGGCAGCTAAATACCTGCAGCGGATTTAAATGTTTCAATGTCCGGGTGGCGGACCGAAAAGCACAGGCGCGGAAAAAATACTACCCAGTCACCGAACACAGTCGGTTTTGCGAAATGAACTTTTACCCGATGCGGCCAGAAAAATGGCATCACCTCGACTCGATCCACATTGCCAAGTTCTATTTCCGCTGTCTGATTGAAGTCGTAGACAATCAGCTTGTTGCCTTCCAGCCAGACGCGTTTGGCGCGGTCAAACGTGCGGGCCAGCAACACCTGCAGCGCGGCGAGCAATACACCGATAACTACCTTGCCGGTCTGGGGCGATTGATCCGTGCCCATGTCGGCGAAAAACCACAGTGTTGTTAGCGCGGTCAGGGTCAGCAGGCCGGAAACGCCCCAGCGATAAATCAATGCATAAGATGCTGAAAGTTCCTGGCGCATGCTGCCGAAACCTTCGCTAGGTGTTATCCCGCGCCACGGCGCGGTAGCCGATATCATGGCGGTAGTAGACGTTGTCCCAGCTAATCTGCCGGGTCAGTTCATAAGCTTTGGTCTGCGCATCGGCTACGTCATCGCCGAGTGCGACCGCGCACAATACTCTGCCACCGCTGGTAACCACGTCGCCGCCGCTGTTCTTGGTTCCCGCATGGAAAATTTTCAGATCGGGTGAACTGTCTGCATCCAGACCACTGATAATATCTCCCTTGCGGTAGGTGTCCGGGTAGCCCCCGGCGGCCAGTACCACGCCGAGTGACGGACGCGGATCCCAGTCTGCAGTTGCGGCAGCCAGCTTGCCTGTCAGGGCGGCCTCAATCAGGTCCACCAGGTCGGACCGCAACCGGAACAATATGGGC
>CAYGKB010000004.1:0-25888 GCA_964350425.1 uncultured Chromatiaceae bacterium
GCAGCGCGGCGCAGGTCCTCGCGACCGGCTGCGTCCATGTCATCCAGCTTGCGCCGGTAGAAACCCGGATCGTCGCCATAGATCATATTGCTGGCAAGTACGTCGGATTTGCTGCCTGGTCCGCCGACTTTTTCTATGCCGCGGATAAAGCCGGCCCGGGCGACGGTTTTGACCCGCTCAAGCTCCCGTTTGCTGGGGCCTTCCTTTAAAAAACGGTCGATTTCCTCGCGCACGGCACTTTCGACTGCAGCGATATCCACGCCGGGTTTTACGGAGGCTTCGACAATCAGCATGCCGGCGATTTCCAGAAAATAGGCGCCCATGTCGATGTCGGTGGCGATCTGGTCGCGGTAAACCAGGCGCTCATAGAGCCGCGAGTTCTTCCCGCCGGACAAAATGTCGACAGCCAGTTGCAGCCGGTGCGCATCGGTAGTGCCCCAGCGCGGCCCGGTCCATGCCATGTAGACACGTTCCTGCGGCACACGGTCCTGCAGAATCTCGCGGCGTTCCTCGGTGTGGCGCGGAATCCATTGCTCGGTAGCCGAAATCGGCGGTCCCGGCGGAATTTCGCCAAACCAGTAGTTCACGCGCTCCAGCACGTCCTGGGGCTCGACATCACCGGCCACTACCAGCACAGCGTTATTCGGGCCGTAATAGTTACGAAACCAAGTTTCCATGTCTTCAAGACTGGCGGCGTTGAGATCAGCCATAGAGCCGATGGTTTCCCATGAATAGGGATGTGGCGGCGGGAACAACTGTTGCAGCAATGCGCCCCAGATGGCTGAATACGGTTCGTTGTCACCCTGACGCTTTTCGTTCTTTACCACGCCGCGCTGTTCATCGAGGACGGCCTGGTCTATGGCTTCCAGCATGTGCCCCATGCGGTCGGACTCCAGAAACAGTACCCGATCCAGAGCGCCTTTGGGCACGGTCTGGAAATAGTTGGTGCGGTCAAACCAGGTGGTACCGTTCAGATCGGTTGCGCCGACCTCATCCACCAGATTGATGTATTCGCCGGGTGTGTTTGCCGAACCCTGAAACATCAGGTGTTCAAACAGGTGGGCGTAACCGGTCTTGCCGGGTTCCTCGTTGCGCGAACCCACGTGGTACCAGATATTGACAGCGACAATCGGCGCTTTGTGATCTTCGTGGACAATCAGCGTGAGCCCATTGTCCAGTACAAACTTCTCAAACGGTATCAGGTCTTCCGCAGCTAAAGCCGCGGCAGGTTGCAGGGCGGCGAGCAGCAGGCAAAGGTAAACACGTATCGCAGGCATATCGGTTGAATTATCTCTGTCAGGTTGTTGATCAGGGTGCGGGCGTGACCGGCGCCGCTCAGTATAACCACTGGACGCCGCCCGTCTGTCTATTTAGAGACCAATCAGCAGCGGCGGGGTTCCCTGTCCGTGGACAGCCGGCCTTAACTACCCGACAATGTGAGCCTGTCTTATGACCAAAGTGCTGATAACCAACGCCCGCATTGTCAACGAAGGCCGCACCGTCGAGGGTGACCTGCGGGTACGCGCTGGCCGCATTGACACCATTGCCGGCAGCCTGACCGCCGAACCCGGCGAAACCGTGCTGGATGCAGCCGGTGCCTGGCTGTTGCCCGGCATGATCGATGATCAGGTGCATTTTCGCGAGCCGGGGCTGACGGCCAAGGGCGACATGGCCACCGAGTCGTCGGCCTGCGTGGCCGGCGGCATCACCAGTTTCATGGAAATGCCCAACGTCAAACCGGCAACCACTAATCTCGAAGAGCTTGAGGGCAAGTACCAGCGTGCGGCGGGTCGGGCGCGCGCCAATTTCGCGTTCTATCTCGGCGCAACCAACGACAACATTGACCAGATCCGCGCCGTGCAAAAGGGTCAGGCCTGCGGCATCAAGGTGTTCATGGGTGCCTCAACCGGCGCCATGCTGGTGGACGATCAGGAGGTGCTGAAGCAGATTTTTGCCGATGCGCCGCTGCTCATTGCAACTCACTGCGAAGATACCCCGATGATCAATGCCGCCGAGCAGGCGGCCCGGGAACGCTACGGCGAAGACGTGCCGATGTCCGAGCATCCCAATATCCGGTCGGCCGAAGCCTGCTACAAGTCCTCGTCGCTGGCCGTGGAGCTGGCCAAGCGTTACGGGTCGCGGTTGCATGTGTTGCATCTGACAACGGCCCGCGAACTGGAGCTGTTTAGCGCCGGGCCGGCGGCGGACAAAAAAATCACCGCCGAAGCCTGCGTCCACCACCTGTTTTTCGACCAGACCGACTACGAACGTCTGGGCGCGCTGATTAAATGCAACCCGGCGATCAAGCGCCCGGAAGACCGCGAAGCGCTGGTAGCCGCCGTCGCGGACGACCGAATTGACATAATCGCCACCGACCATGCGCCGCATACGGCGGCAGAGAAAGCCGGCACCTATTTCAACGCTCCGGCCGGCCTGCCGCTGGTCCAGCATGCGCTGCTGATGACTCTGGAACACGTGCACGCCGGGCGGTTTGGCATCGAGCACGCGGTGCTAAAAACCAGCCACGCTGTCGCCGATGTCTTCGGGGTGCGCGAGCGCGGCTATATCCGCGAGGGCTGGTGGGCGGATCTGGTGCTGGTTGACCCGGATCGCCCGACGCGGGTGCGTGCCGCGGATCTGCTGTATAAGTGCGGCTGGTCGCCGCTTGAAGGCTACGAATTCCGTTCCTCAATCAGGACTACGCTGGTCAATGGCGAGGTTGCCTGGTCGGCCGGTGAGGGCCTTAGCGGGGATATACTGGGGCAGCGACTCGGCTTCGTCTGACACCCGGTCTGGCCCTTGGCTGGCGGGGCTTTACACGGATTCTATTTACCGGTTGAATCTGTATAATCCCAACGCCTTGAACCGCTCCAGAGCCTTGTAGGGTCACGAAAAAACGGCATTTTTGCCACTATCATCGCCTTTTTATTTTCCAGCTGATTTGCAGGTCCGACCGCTATGCGTCCGACGGATACGTCAAACCCCGAATATTTTCACAAAGTTGTCGATTGCCAGTATGCGTGTCCGGCGCACACCGACGTGCCCGGCTACATCCGACACATCGCCCAGGGTGAATTCACCGAGGCTTACATGCTTAACCGTAAGTCGAACGTGTTTCCGGGAATCCTCGGCCGCGTCTGTGACCGTCCCTGCGAGCCCGCCTGTCGCCGCGTGCGCGTGGAGGAAAAACCGGTCGCTATCTGCCGCCTGAAACGCGTCGCCGCCGACAACCGCGGCGACGTCAGCGCGCTACTGCCCAAAGCTCCGGCGTCAAATGGCAAGAAGGTTGCGCTGGTGGGCGCGGGCTGTGCCTCGCTGGCGGTGGCCAACGACCTGCTGCCCCTCGGTTACGAGTGCACCATATTTGAGAAGCTGGATGTTACCGGCGGTTTGATGCGTTCCAATATCCCGTCATTCCGCTTGCCTGCCGATGTGCTGGACGAAGAAATCGACAACATCGTCAACATGGGCAACTGCGAGGTTCGGCTGGGTGATGGCGTTGAAAGTATGCAGGCCCTGCTGGAGCAGAATTTCGATGCTGTATTTGTCGGCACCGGCGCGCCGCGCGGCAAGGAACTGGATATTCCCGGCCGCCAGGAAGCCGACGCCAATATTCATATCGGAATTGACTGGCTGGAGTCGGTGGCTTTTGACCATATCGAGTCCATCGGTAAGAACGTGCTGATCATCGGCGTGGGAAACACCGCCATGGATTGCTGCCGCACTTCGCTGCGCCTCGGCGCCGATGATGTGAAAGTGATGGCACGCAAGCCGCGCGAGTTTTTCAAGGCTTCGGACTGGGAGCTGGAAGACGCCGAAGAAGAAAACGTTGAAATCGTTATCAATCACTCGCCCAAAGCTTTTGTGCTTGAAAACGGCAAGCTCACCGGTATGACCTTTGAGCTGATGGAATATGACATCGATGCCAATGGCCGCATCACTGAGCAGCGTGTGACCGGCGAGAAAACCCTGCCATGCGATGACGTTATCCTGGCCATCGGTCAGGAAAATGCCTTTCCGTGGATTGAGCGCGACCTTGGTATAGAGTTCGACAAGTGGGAAGTGCCGGTGGTGGATGAAAAGACCCATCAGTCCACGCGAGCCGGCGTATTTTTTGGTGGCGACGCCGCCTTCGGCCCCAAAAACATCATCTGGGCGGTGGAACATGGCCACCAGGCTGCGATTTCCATCCATAAGTACTGTCAGGGCGAAGATATCAGCGACCGTATGCCTGACGGCCAGAGCCTGGCCAGCACCAAGATGGGTATCCATGAGTGGAGCTACAGCAACGACTTTGATGCCGCTGAACGCACCATCATGCCGCACGTCAGCCTCAAGGAGCGCTTCCAGAAACTTAATATTGAGGTTGAGCTCGGCTTTTCACCGGAACTCGCGGCAGAGGAAGTTGAGCGTTGCCTGAACTGTGACATTCAGACGGTATTCACCGACAAATTGTGTATCGAGTGCGATGCCTGCATTGATATTTGTCCGGTTGATTGCCTTACCATCACGCACAATGGTGAAGAAGACGAATTGCGCACTCGCCTGAGCGCGCCGGCCGATAACCATGAGCAGGATCTGTTCGTGTCAGGTGGGCTGCCGCAGACTGGTCGTGTCATGGTCAAAGACGAAGACGTTTGTGTGCACTGTGGTCTGTGTGCTGAACGCTGCCCGACGGCTGCCTGGGATATGCAGAAATTTACGCTGCATCATCCGCATGCCAGAGACGAAGCCACCCCGCCGGAGCAAAAAGAAGTCGCCTGATTTTTCAGCAGTATTTTTGAGCGCCCGCCTGTCGGATCGTTTTACGACAGCCGGACGCATTGTGATTTAAGCGAATTTAGATGACAGCGGTTTAACAGTAGGCAAACCGATTCAAACATGAACAATCCGTCAGTTAACGAGTTCACGATCAAGATCGCCAACGTGAACGGCACAGGCTCTGCCAGCGCCAACGGCCTGATTATGAAGACCCTGTTCCGCATGGGTATTCCGGTCGTCGGCAAGAATTATTTCCCGTCCAATATTCAGGGACTGCCCACCTGGTATGAAATTCGTGCCAGCGAAAAAGGTCACCTGGCACGGTCCGGTCGTGTGGACATCATGGTTGCCATGAATGCCGAGACCTACAAGCACGATCTGGAAGAAGTCGCCAGCGGCGGTTACCTGATCTACGACTCCACCTGGCCGCGCCATAGCCTGCTGAAACGTGATGACATCACGATTATCGGCGTGCCGCTGTCAAAGATGTGCAACGAAAACTTCCCCAATGCGCGCGCGCGGATCCTGATGAAGAACGTTGTGTATGCGGGCGTGCTGGCAGCGTTGCTGGATTTCGACATGGACGTGATCAGTAACCTGCTTAATGAAACCTTCGCCAAGAAGGCCAACCTGCTGGACGCCAACCAGCTGGCGATTCGCATGGGTTACGAATGGACCAGGGCCAATGTCGAGGCGCCGTTGCCATTTACGGCGCGCAGCACTGACAAGACCGACGGGCACATCGTTATTGACGGCAATACCGCAGCCGGTCTGGGCGCTGTTTATGCGGGCGCCACGGTGGGCGCGTGGTATCCGATCACGCCGTCTACTTCGTTGATGGATGCATTCAAGCGTTTCTGCGAAATGACCCGCAAGGATCCGGAGACCGGCGAGAATAATTTCTGCATCGTGCAGGCCGAGGACGAACTGGCAGCCATGGGCATGGTGCTGGGCGCCGGCTGGGCCGGTGCGCGCGCGTTTACGCCCACCAGTGGTCCGGGCGTGTCGCTGATGAGCGAGTTCCTCGGCTATGGGTATTTTGCCGAAATACCGGCAGTGCTTTTCAATGTGCAGCGCTGCGGCCCTTCTACCGGCATGCCAACCCGTACCCAGCAGTCGGACATTACCTCCAGCGCTTATGCGTCACACGGTGATACGCGGCATGTGCTGCTGTTTCCTGCCAACCCGGAGGAATGTTTCTACACTGCACCACAGGCTTTTGATCTGGCCGAGCGTCTGCAGACACCGATTATTGTTCTCAGCGATCTGGACATCGGCATGAACGACTGGATGACCAAAGAGCTGCAGTGGAACGAGACCTATCAGCCGGATCGCGGAAAGGTATTGCGCGCTGCTGAAGTCGAAAAGCTGGATGCCTTTCACCGTTATGTGGATGCCGACAAAGATGCCATTGCGGCACGAACCCTGCCTGGCGATCACCCCAAGGGTGCTTATTTCACGCGCGGTTCCGGCCACAACATGTACGGTGCCTATACCGAGAATGCCGGCGAGTATCAGGAAGTTGTCGATCGCCTGCGGGCCAAGTGGGAAACTGCCAAACGGTATGTGCCGCAACCGGAAATTCGCTACTCCGAGAAAAACAGCATTGGCATTATCTCAATCGGCAGTTGCGACGAAGCCTGCAAAGAGGCGATTGACGCCTTCGCCGAACAGGGACTGGGCGTGAACTATTTACGGGTCAAGGCCTTTCCGTTTAACGACAGCGTGCAGAAATTTATGGATGACCATGAGAAGCTTTACGTGGTCGAGCAGAACCGTGACGCACAGCTAAAGAGTCTGCTTTGTCTGGAATGCGATGTGGCTGATGAAAAATTGAACGAAATTTTGCATTACAACGGCCTGCCTATGACAGCAGGTTTTGTTATTGATGCCGTAAGCGAAGATCTGGCCAAGGGAGAAGCAGCATGAGCTTCATGAAGAAACCCAGTGCTCGTCATCCCAAATTGCCGGTCAATGAGTTGGGACTCACCGTGCGGGACTACGAGGGCGGCATGTCCACCTTGTGTGCAGGCTGCGGCCATGACTCAATTACCGGCGCCATTGTTGAGGCAGCCTGGGGCCTGAGTATTCCGACGCATCGCTTCGCCAAATTGTCAGGCATAGGCTGTTCGTCCAAAACGCCGGCTTACTTCCTCCGCGATTCGCATGGTTTCAATTCGTGTCACGGACGTATGCCGTCGGTTGCAACGGGTGCCAACTGCGCCAATCGCGACCTTTACTACATTGGCGTATCTGGCGATGGCGACTCCCTGTCCATTGGCATGGGACAGTTCACGCATGCCATTCGGCGCAATCTGAACATGACCTATATCATTGAAAATAATGGTGTTTATGGTCTTACTAAGGGGCAGTTCTCGGCGGCTGCCGACAAGGGCAGCAAGGCGAAAAAGGGCGAGGTGAACCTGCAGCCTGCCATTGATCCGTGCAGTACCGCGATCACGCTCGGAGCCACTTTCGTGGCGCGCAGTTTCTCCGGCGACAAGGATCAGCTCGTGCCGATCCTCAAGGCCGCATTCAGTCACCGTGGTTTTGCCCTGGTAGACATCATTTCGCCCTGCGTGACCTTCAATGACCACGAGGGTTCGACCCGCAGCTACAAGTACTCCCGCGAGCATTTTGTGCCTGCAATAGCCGCCGATTTTGTTCCGCCCGCGGAAGAAATAAAAGCGAAATATGAAGAAGGCGAAGCCATGCCGGTGCAGTTGCATGACGGCAGTCATATTGTATTGCGCAAGCTGGATAAGGATTACGATCCGACTGATCGGGTTAATGCAGTATCCAATCTGCTGGAAAATAATGCCGCCGGCGAAATTACCACTGGCATCCTGTATCTGGACGAATCGCAACCGGACATGCATGAGGTCAACAACACCTCAGCTATACCGCTTATTGATGTGCCATACACCAAGCTGAACCCTGGGAACGATACCCTGCTGAAGATTCAGTCGCGCTACCGTTAGCAGAGTTTTTTTGCCCGGAAATCAATGCATACCGGGCATTGGCAGTGACGGGTGATTGCGGGTTTCCAGGTAGAAGAAAGCATCCGCGACCGGCTTGCCCCAGGCTTTTTCAAAGATTCCGTAAGCCGGGTCGTTGTCATGCAGGATTCGTTTGAACTCGCGAATCGCTTCGGTGGCCTGCGCTATCTGCACCTCATCGGTCAGCCGACTGCCCGGAACGTAATAGTGCTCGATCCAGATGCACAGGTATTCATACATGGCCTCACCGAACAGTTCTGTGTCGAGCTCGGTGTATTCACATTGCAGCAGGTACGGTGAGCTGATGCGATTTACCCAGTCCAGCTTGCAGGGCTGGATATTCAGTAAAGACCGGTACTTTTCATAGACCGGAATCAGCGGTGTGTAGTCGATTTCGGGCAGCGTTGGACTGATGTCCAGCATGGCGATTTTCTGCCTGTCATTGCCGCCCAGCTGATAGAAAAAAATGGGCACGTTCCATGCCGGATCTGGCAGCGCTACAATAACGTTACCTTGCAGTTTATTGCGCACACCGTACTCTTCGAGAATCACGTCTGCGAGTTTTTCCGCCGGGTAAATATCAGTCCGCAGGTAGGTATCGCGGCCGGCTTTTTTCCGGTTGGAAAAGAACTGCGAGTATTCTTCCAGATTGAGATGGGCTTCAAACCGGGAAAAAAATGTTCCCAGAGGCCCGGTTCGATTTGGTGCGGGTGCTTGCATGGCGGGCAACGGCTTCCTGTCAGTAAGCTGAATATGCTTCCAGAGCATAGGCGGTTCCGGCCCGAATGAAATAGGTGTTGAGCGACCCCTGTCTAGGGATAAGTACCTATCGGCCGTGCTGTGTCTGCATGCTCTGGCTTATACTCTGCGAATGAACGATTCTGCCGCTTCCCGTTTTAACGACCGCCAGCCCAGCCCGAAAATTGCCGAAAAACGTGCCCGCATCCGCCAGCGGCTGCTGGAATGCGCCGGCGCCCTGTTTGCGGAACGGGGCATAGATCCGGTCAGCGTCGAGGAAATTATTGCTGCGGCCGGCATTTCCCGGCGCACTTTCTACAGTTTTTTTGCCAACAAGAATGAGTTGGCAGCGGGGCTGTTGACGCCGGCTCTGGAAGACGGCGCCAAACTGCTGAATGAGTTGCCGGATGATGCTGGTAAAGCAGCTCTGCCCGGACTTGTCGACGCTTACGCGCATCTCTGGGACACGCATGCGGAGGCGCTCACGCTGATTTCATCCATTAACGCTGACATCATGCCGTATATTGAAACAGGCCATCGGCAATTTGGCGGCGCTCTAAAACGGGTGCTGGCACTGGCGGAGCAGGCAGGCGCATTGCGTAATGACGATGCCGAGTTGTCCTTCAGGATTGTGGCGCGCACCGCAGTACCGTTGTTGAAGGTATATGCGAGCCATCCACGGCGACAGCAGCTGTATCGGGATTCCATGCTGGCCTTGCTGGGCCGGGGTGCCAGCTAATGACAGCCCGCGAACCGCAGAGCCTGCTGGAGCACATTACTGCGAACATTCGTCCGCAACCCGCTATCCCGGCGGTTGCGGTGATGTTTCTGTTTGTCCTGCTGCCCGCACTGTCAGCCCAGGGTGCCGGCAGTGACTGGCAGTTCTGGCTGGTTCCGGCCGGCCTGGTGGCATCAGCAGGCCTTGCGGTAGCAGCAGGATTTTGTTCCCTGGCGCCGCATGCAGTCTGGGTGCTGCTGGGTGTCTGGAGCGGCAACCTGCTGGCCCGTGCTGATTTTCCCGGCTGGGTATTTGCGGTGCTGTACCTGTGCCTCGGTGTTACTGCAGCAATGTTCTTTATGCAATTGTGGCGTATCCGCACCAGGCGGTTCGTACCGACCATCCGCGATCAGGATAGCGAATGGTCGGGCGATAAAGAATAAGTACTGGTTTCGACCTTAATCGCCGCCGAATTTTTTCTTTATGGTTATACCAATCGTGCGGAGACGCGGATGCGTCGTTGAAATGCGCCATGGGAAAAACTTGTTTGGTGTCGAACTGGCCGGCATTTGCTGGAACAGATCCTCATTATTGCCGAAGTAGACGTTGCGATAAGCAGCAGTGGGTGTGTTGTCGTTAAGAATATTTTTGGCCCACACGCTGATTGACCATTCGTCTGAGGTCAGGCCCAGATTGCCATTGAAAACTGTCCGTGACGGGATCGTCCACTGGTTGTCGAGGCCGCCGTAGTATTTGCTTTGATAGACGGCATCGCCACGAGCGCTAAAAGTCCAGCCGCTGCCGCCGATATCCCGCTCATAGCGCAATGTAGCATTGGCCATTGTTTTGGGTTGTCGCAGCAGGTAGTTGCCAGCCACATCGCCGTCCGGTGCAAAGCTGGGAAACTCGGCAAAGCTCTCCAGCTTGGCATTGTCCATCTTGGACTGCGTCCACGAAGCGCCAATGGAAGCGGACCAGTAGTCTGTCAGGGATAGATCAGTCTGTATTTCTATGCCTTTGACGGTCGCGTCGCCCGCATTCGTATTAAAGCCTTCCGGTTGCTCCAGTGGTTCGCCACTGATCGGATCAACTGTAAATATCTGCGGAATTATGATGTCCTCCCAGTCCTGCCAGTACAACGACACGTCAAAGCGCAGTCGATCATCCAGAGCATTGCCTTTAACGCCCACTTCATAGGCGAGTATGGTCTCTTCGAAAAACGGCACAATGACGACGCGTTCTTCGGCCAATGCGGTTGTCTGGTTAATCACATCGAGCTGATCAATGCCGAAGCCACCGGACTTTTCCGCCGTGCTGACAGAAGCGTAGGTCATCCAGTCATCGTTAAAGGCATACTTGATGCCGGCCCGTCCGGTCACAGAATCAAAGTCCACTCGCTCCACGGGATTTCCGGCAACGCTTTGTGAAGTAACGTCTGCACCCTTGGTATCCGAGTTGTAACGTAGCTGAAAGTCGGCTGTCAGCTGGTCAGTAATATCCCAGTCCAGGGTGCCGAAAACCGCATAGGAGCGTGTCTTGCCGACCAGTAGAAATTCCTCCCCTGAGGTGCTGCCAGGTCGGAAAATATCGCGGAAGGCCGCGTCGCCGATAGCAGCAGTTCCATTCAGAAAAGGCCCGAAGGCGGCTGCCGGAGGCATGGTGCCGGGTCCTGTCAGAGTCTCAAGCCCCGCTGGCAGCATAGGCGGATTGCCCACCAGGTAAGCATCGAATTCACGCAGCTTGGATTTGTATATGTACGTGCCAACGGTATAGCGTATCTGCCGGTCCATGGGGCTTGAAAAACGGATTTCCTGGCTGATGTCAGTGGTGACGTCTTCGGGGGAAACCACCAGCATATTGGTTACAAAGCGACTTGGCGGGCCTAATGGCGAGGTCGGCGTGCCATCAAGACAAATAGGCACTGTGCCATCCGGATCAAAATATGCCGGAATCGTGTTGGTGCAATAAACAAAAGGCTGCGTGTAACCCAAGCCATCGGTGCCATCGAGCAGGCTTTTGTGAGTGACTCTCGAGTAACCGGTAATCGCGGTGATATTGCCGACGCCAATATCCCAGTCAATTTTTAAACTACCGCGCGTCAGTTTGCGGTCTTCACCCCGGGCTTCCGGAACACGGGCAATTTGCTCATGTCCGGTTAGAAACTGATACTGCGCGGGTATATTCGGGTTCCCAAGGATTCCCTGGTTGTAATAACGGCGGGTCTGATCCAGATCCCAGACATCACCGCACCAGTTCGCCAGCCGGCTGTTCAGTCCGGCATCATCCCCTACGTTTTCGCAGTTGGCCGGCAATGCTGTAATTGCCTGGGTTCCGATATGGTCATCGGACATGTACCCATTCAGTTGAACGGTAAGCGTATCGCTCGGCATAAAATCAATCGCCAGCGCCGCATTTTTGTAGGTATAGCCACCAACATCTTCAGGGCCTATGGGGTTCTCGTAGGAGCCGTCCCAGGTGTCGTAACCGGCGGTGAGTTTGGCATGCAAACGGTCCTGGATCAGCGGCCCGCCGATATTGCCTTTGATTTGTCTGCGGCCGTCATTGCCGATAGTGGTAAGCACGTCGCTTTCGAACACGTTCGCAGGCCGCTTGCTTACATAGTTGATTGCACCGCTGAAAGCGTTCCGTCCGTATAGAGCGCTCTGTGGTCCTTTCACCACCTCTATGCGTTCTACATCCAGCAGGGAAAAGTTCAGTCCTTCTCGCCCGGCAACATAAACGCCGTCAACAAAAATGGCTGCATTGGTCTCGCCGAAAATATCCGTTGGCGCGACGCCCCGAATCACCGGAACAGGCAATGCGTCTCCGTTAGCGCTGAAAAAATTCAGTCCGGGCGTCAGAGAGGCTACGTCGTTCAGGTTTTCGATCCGCGCTTCCTCAATCATCTGTGTGCCAATAGCAGTGATAGCAACCGGCACATCCTGAAGGTTCTCGTCTGTCTTGCGTGCTGAGACGACGACTTCGTCAATTGCAGCAAAACTTATTGCAGGAAACGCAATGACAGCCGCCATAAAGCAGCCTTTTAGCGTGAGCTTGCGATTTTGCATGGCCGTAAATTGCCCCCGGTTCTAAAGAAGCATACTGCTTCGGATATTCGATACAGAAATAATTATTGTTGTCAGGTCGTTCATTTTGTCTGTTTACATGGGCCAATTAGCAACCCACGCGCTGGCTCTCTATTCGCCGCCGAATTTCTTTTCTATCGTCACGCCAATAGTGCGGAGGCGCGGGTGCGTAATAGAGATACGCCAAGGGAAAAATTTCTCCGGCGTGGAAACGGCCGCCCTTTCCTGGAAGATGTCATCGGTGTTGCCGAAATAGACGTTTCGATATGCGGCTATAGGCGTATTGTCATTAAGAATGTTCTTGGCCCAGAAGCTTACTGACCATTCATCCGATTTAAAGCCAACGCTGCCATTGAAAACTGTTCGCGACGGAATGGTCCACTGGTTGTCCAGACCGCCGTAATACTTACCCTGGTAACTGGCATCGCCGCGGGCGCTGAAGGTCCAGTTGGTGTCGCCGAGGTCTCTCTCATAGCGCAGTGTTGCACTGGCCATTTTCTTAGGGGTTCGCGAGACCTTATTACCCGATACATCGCCGTTAGGCGCAAAACTTGGCAGATCGGCAAAGCTTTCCAGTTGGGCATTGTCCATTTCAGCGTCTGTATAGGAAGCGCCAAAAGATGCCGACCAGTTGTCGGTAATTGAGAGATCGCCCTGTATTTCAATACCTTTGACGGTGGCATCACCGGCATTGGTATTGAAGCTCTCCGGCTGCTCAAAATCGCGACCGGTCTCCGGGTCTTTTGTAAAGATTTGCGGAATCACAATGTCGCCCCAATCCTGCAGAAACAGCGACACATCGAAACGCAGCCGATCGTCCAGCGTTGTCCCTTTCACACCCCACTCGTAGGCAAGCAACGTTTCTTCAGTAAAAAACACATTCACCAGTTTAGGCTCATACTGGCTGTCAAACGGAGGCTCCCGTTGCACATCCACTGTATCAACGCCGAAGCCACCGGATTTTTCTGCGTTACTGACGGAAATATAGGTCATCCAGTCATCGTTAAACGAATACTTTAAGCCGATCCGGCCTGTCAGTGACTTAAAAGACTCGTAGAACACGATATTTTCGTTTAGCTCGAGGTCATTCCAGTTGTATGCCTTGTCGTCCGAGTTGTACCGCAGCTGAAAATCGGCGGTCAACGCATCAGTGATATCCCAATCCAGCGTGGCAAAGAGGGCGTAGGAACGCGTGGTATCTTTCAGTATTAGGGTCTGCGCAGCTTCTGCGTCGAAAGGTTGGAACGCCGAGCGCCATGCCGGGTCGCCAATCGCCTGAGTCAGTCCCGTAAGCCAGGGTCCGAATGCTGCTCCTGGTGCCGGTGCCCCCGGTCCGGTCGGGTCATCAAGCCCGGCAGGCAGCATCGGGGCATTACCTATCAGGTAAGCATTGCTTGCAACCGATTTTGTTTTATATACGTTAGTACCGATGGAATAACGCACCGGCCGATCCAAGGGGCTGCGAAAACGCAGTTCCTGACTCATATCTGTTGTCAAATCTCCGGGTGACTCTACCAGCATGCTGGTCACAAAGCGGCTGGGCGCTCCGAAGGGCGATGTGGGAAAGGTGTCCAGACAATACGGTACTGTGTTGTCGGGCGGATTAAAATAAAACGGCAGTACGTTTGTGCAATAGACGAATGGCTGGGTATAACCGAGACCTTCAGTGCCGTCGGTCAGAACGGCATGGGTCACCCTTGAATAGCCGGTAATCGCGGTGATATTGCCTACACCAATATCCCAGTCAAACTTCAGACTGGTGCGCGTGACCTTGCGTTTCTCGCCGGTGGCCTCCGGAACCACGGCAATCTGTTCATGGCCGGTTACAAACTGATACTCCGCCGGAATATTCGGGTTGCCGATAATGCCTTCGTTGAAGTAGCGACGGGTTTGATCCAAGTCCCAGACATCGCCGCAGAAATTAGCCAGCCGTTCATTAAAATCAACATCCTTATTATTCGGTATATTGTCGTTTGGTCCCACGTCTTCGCAGTTGGCCGGTATGGCGGTGATCGGCGAGACAGCAATGGTGTCGTCGGACATGTATCCGTTGAACTCAACGGTCAGGTTGTCGGTGGGCATAAAGTCAACCGCCAGTACTGCGTTCTTGTAGGTATAGCCGCCGACATCGGTCGGGCCGATGGGGTTTTCATAGGACCCGTCCCAGGTGTCGTAACCGGCGGTGAGTTTGGCGTGCAGAAAATCGGCAATAAGCGGGCCGCCAATATTGCCCTTGATCTGCCTGCGGTGGTCATTGCCTATTGTGGTGAGTACGTCAGCCATGAATACGTTGCTGGGGCGCTTGCTGACATAGTTAATCGCGCCACTAAAAGCGTTGCGCCCGTAGAGGGCACTTTGCGGACCTTTAACAATTTCGATGCGTTCCACATCAAGCAGCGCGAAGTTGAGCCCCTCGCGACCGGCCACATAAACACCATCGACAAATACGGCTGCGTTGGTTTCGCCAAAAATATCCGTCGGCGCAACACCGCGGATAACCGGAACCGGCAGTTGCTCACCGGCAGGACTGAAAAAGTTTAGTCCCGGCGTCAGCGCAGCCACGTCATTCAGGTTTTCGATGCGGGCCTCTTCGATCGTAGCTGATCCGAGCGCCGTAATTGCGACCGGCACGTCCTGCAGGTTCTCATCTGTCTTACGGGCAGAGACGACGATTTCATCAACTGCGGAAAAACTCAATGCAGGAAAAAGAACAACGGCTGCCGCAAGGCAGCCCTTTAATGCGAGCTTGCGGTTTAACATGACCTGAAATTTTCCCCCGGTGCTGAATAAAGAATACTGCTTCAAGTATTCGATACTGGTGTATTTGTTGTTATAGCGTCTATTTTGTCTGTTTCCGCGGCTTTTTTCCAGAGAGGATTGGGCGCCGGACGTCCCGGCGACACGATGCGCACGATAATGGCAAACACCAGCAGCACGCTCTGATAGGCACCGGCCATGACGAAGGGTGCCCATGGGCCCCATGCATCAAAGGCAATGCCGCCCCACTTGGAGAAGATAAGAATGCCGATGGCGCCGCACATGCCGGACATGGCAATGACGCTACCGCGCTCCCGGATAGGCGCTTCCTGACCGACCAGGCTCAGTGATGACTTCATCATAAAGCCGGAGCCCCACACGATAAGCACAAAGAACGGCCACATGGAAAAGTCCAGCGGCGAAGTAATCAGTCCCATGGACAGGTAGCCGCCGGATGCGCAAACCAGCGCAATAATAAAAGCGGTGAGCCGATTCACGCGATCAATGAGCCAGCCGAAAGCCGGAGCCGATGCAATACCCACTGCATTCATGAGTATCAGCATCAGGCCGAAGCGGGCTATGGACTCGCCCGGGTTCAGGCCCTGTTTCACGCCATCCTGTATTGCCCACAGCGTCAGGAACATGCCTTTGATAACGAGGTCGGAGCGGGCTGCAAACGCTCCGGCATAGGCCAGCGCGATGCGCGGGTTTTTGGCATTGCGCAAACCGCTTTTGAGCAGATCTGAAGTTTTGCCACGGTCTTTTTTGGCAACCGGAGTGCCGGGCGCCAGGCCCAGCTTAGCGACAATGGCAGCCAGTACGCACAAGGCACTGGCAATCAGAAACATCGTCTTGCCGCCGGTAATCGCATCGACGCCACGTTCCGCCAGCAGCGACGGAATACGTGCCAGCACCCCGGCCACAAACATGGCGCCGAGGGTATTCATAATGCTGGTCAGGCCGACCATCATGCCGCGCGAATCCTCACGCGGATAGTCATTGGTAAGCGTTGCCATGGTGCCGGCAACGGCCGCCATACCGATGGCATAGATCACGCGATAGGCCAGGAGTTCATTGGCAGTTGTAGCGAACGGGCTGAGGCCGAAGCCCAGGCCCATGGCCAGAATGCCCAGAATATAAACCGGCCGTCGGCCGATGCGGTCAGCGAGCACACCGAAAGGGTTAAACAACAGGATGGCGACAATTTCGCCCCAGAAGGACAGTTCACCCGCGACTGTGCCGGTCTGGCCGCGCGGGATGCCGAGGTGTTCTGTGAGCAGGTAGTTGCTAAGAATAGGCAGGCCACTAAGCATGGCTACCGAAACAAAAGCAGTGAAAAACTTGGTCGTCACGTTGACCCGCGTGATGCCCGGAGCCAACCAGACAGGCCCGAATTTGATGCTTTCGTTTTGTTTATCCATAAGGAACGGGAGCAGACCTTGCGCACGGCCATTCTTCAACAAAATTTGCGAGCGGTAACCAGTGTGCGGTAGCTTAGTTCGGCTATCGGCCCGGCGGCCGTTAGTACAGGTGATATAACAACTTTGAGCAGATGGAGGCCTGTGTCATGAAAGGAAAAAAACAGTTTACATTCGCCGCGTTGTTCTGCGCGTTGCTTGCTTATAGCGGCACGCTCTGGAGCGGTGGTCACGGCGCGCCTGGCGCCGATGCCAAACCCGTGGACAAGAGCAAGGAACTGCCGGTCCGCCGGATTCCGAATATTCCGGCGGCAGCCGAGGCTTACTATGCGCCGGATGACTATCATCTTATTGCACAGACTCAGGATCCGGATGCGCAGAAACCTGAAGGCGGCCGCATTGGCGGCGCGCTGACTTATATTTTTACTGATGATGGCAAAACGATGCGGCGTATTAATGACCGCGGTCAGGATGCCTGTTCTTACTTTTTCCCTGATCAAAAACGCATCGTGTGGACTTCAACCAAAGACCGCATGGATATGCCGCTGGGCGACTGGGGCAGTCAGGACGATTATCCTCAGGGAGCTGAGCTCTATACGTCTGATCTTGACGGCAAGAACATTGTCCGTCTGACTGACAACGAGTATTACGAAGCCGAGGTTTCTATATCGCCGAACGGTGAGTGGATTGTGTTTGGCCGGCAGATTGACGGGAACATGAACCTTTGGCGTATGCGCCCTGACGGCAGCGATGAGCAGCAAATTACCTTTACCGAGGACTGGCAGCCGGGCGCGCCCTTCTACCTGCCCGACAACGAAACCATCATGTTCCGTGCCTGGCGGAGTTCCGAATACGGCAAGGTGTTTCCGACGCCGATGACGGTATTCACCATCAAGCATGACGGTAGCGAGCTTAAGCAGCGCACATTTGATCGCGACATGAACTGGGCGCCGTACCCGGCTTCAGACGGTCGCCACTATGTCTTTGTCAGAATTGTGGATCGCAACTGGGAAGTGTTCCTCGGCGATCTGGCCGGCGGCGAGCCGGTTCGGCTGACTTACAACATCGGTTTTGACGGCCTGCCGTCACTGTCAAAGAATGGCAAGAAAATGCTGTTTGCGCGCAGCGAATCCGGCCGGTCAAATCTGTCTACGTATGTGATGGATATGTCGTCATTTGACCTGGGCCCCGACCAGTTCAAGGGTGTCCCGGAAACCGTTGTGCCGGAAAACGCGGTGTTCGTTACTGACTTTAATGTAACTGACCGCCAATAGGCATTTCCCAAAAAAAAGGGGTCAGCTGATGCTGACCCCTTCGGGGGGAGATGCAGTGCGGTTACCAGTCACACTGCGGTGATGACATGCCTGTCATCGGTTCCGGATTTGCCGCTTTAGGGGGGGAGATAGCGGCGATCCGGATTTACTTCGCGTCGATGTTGTTGTTATCGATTTAGAGATTCGTCGATGAAAAGCTCTAAAATCTTCAGCCTCGCTCTTCAGCGCCGGCTTCTGATGCAGCCACCAGCATTGACGGCGAACGCGTCAACTCGATGGCCAAATCTGCGGCTACGCTGTCGCTAAGCTCCTGGGCCGCTGCCCTGGCGTCGGCGCGGACAGAGTCTGCCAGTGCCATGCTCTGGTGCTTTCCAACCAGCACCGTGCCGCCGTCTGCAATTCGAGTGGTCTGCTGCTCACCGGAGCTTTTCACGTAACCCGTGATTCCGGCCAGGAGCAGGGGAGTGATTCCGATTAAAGCGGGAATCAAAGCTTTTGCCTGACCTTTCATTGCCGTGTCCTTTTAAAAGTCCGCAAAATCATTTCTGCGGTACGCACGTACTATTGCAGGAAGCGTGCCAACTTGTTATTTGCATAAATATCAATTACTTAAGGATTCAGATTGTAACGATAATCCGTTAATAACGGAATTTCGCTATTTTATAATCACGGAAAACCGTATATATTCAGCGGCATGAAAAAACCCGCCCGAAATCTCTACCGTAAAAAAGAACTGTTCGCGCGTATGCCGGTTCTGGCCGCTGTGCTGGATCAGAGTGGCCGCTTTCTGGAAGTCAGCGATAAATGGATGGAGCGCACCGGCTATTCCGCCGCCGAGCTGCGTGGCCGTTCGCCGGAAGACATAGCGACGCCGGAGTCGGCCAGGCGCATTCGTCAGGAACACCTGCCCGGTTTTCGTCGCACCGGCAAACTGGATCACGTCTCGGTTGGTTTTATTGCCAAAGACGGCACCAATCTGGAATTTTTAATGAAAGCGCGGGCCATCTTCGACGATGATGATGAACCGCGCTATTCCATAGCCGTGTTTTTTGAGGCTTCTGCGCTCGCCCGGGCAGAGCGGCGCTATGAAGACCTGTATCACTCCACACCGGCAATGCTGCATACCATTGACACCGAGGGTCGTATCACTGACGTGAGTAATCACTGGCTCGACAAGCTGGGTTACGATCGTGAAGAAGTCATCGGCCGTTCCATTCTCGACTTTCTCAGTGCCGATTCGGGCGAGCAATCAAAAAACCGCCTCAAGGAGATTTTTGAAACCGGCAATCTAAATAATATTCCGCGGCAGATGGTAACCAAGAACGGTGAGGTGCTGGACGTGCTGTGTTCAGCTCATACTGAGGTCGACAAAATCCGTGGCGCACGCACCGTGCTGGTGGCCACCAAGGATATGACCGAGCGCAATCGCGCCGAGTCAAAACTGCGCGAAGCCTACGGTGAAATAGCACGGCTCAAGGAGGAACTGGAACGCGAGCGCGACTATCTGCGCGAAGAGGTTTCCGTGTCGATGAATTTTGGCCGGATTGTGGGCGAAAGCCCGGCGCTGGGTGCCATGCTGGCGCGCATTGAGGCTGTGGCAGATACCCCCGCTAATGTGCTGATCGTCGGTGAAACCGGCACCGGCAAGGAATTGGTGGCGCATGCTATTCATGGTCGCAGCCGCCGTGCCGAGGCCCCTTTGGTCAAGGTCAACTGTGCGTCCATACCTCATGAACTGTTCGAGAGTGAATTCTTCGGTCACGCCAAGGGCGCATTCACCGGTGCCTATAAGGATCGCGTCGGCCGCTTCCAGCTTGCCGATGGCGGCACCATTTTTCTTGATGAGGTCGGTGAAATCCCCCTGGAATTACAGGGCAAATTACTGCGCGTCCTGCAGGAGCGTGAATTTGAAAGAGTCGGCGAAGATATTACCCGTCAGGTAGACGTGCGTGTCATAGCGGCCACCAACCGTGATCTCGAAAAGGAAGTTGAAGCCGGCAACTTTCGCGAGGATCTTTACTACCGGTTGAGCGTGTTTCCCGTGCAGGTGCCGCCGTTGCGCAAGCGCGGCGACGATGTTATCCAGATTGCGGTACATTTTCTGGAACAGATCTGTCGTGATTTTGGCCGTCCGGTGCCTAACTTTACCCAGAGTCAGGTGGACGAGATGCGCCACTATGACTGGCCGGGCAACATCCGGGAGCTTAAGAACCTTATCGAGCGGGCGGTTATCCTGTCGCGGGACGACAGCCGGCTGGAACTTTCTTTGCCGACAGCGGGGCTTGCCAATGCATCTGCCAGCGAAGCCATTGCCGTCCCCGCAGCGGGTGTCGCGCAGGGTAAACGCGGTTTCGTCACGGAACGGGAAATGAAACAACAACAGCGGGAGAATATCCGCCGCGCTCTCGATTATGCCGGCTGGCGGGTATCCGGTGACCAGGGAGCAGCCAGCTTGCTGGGGCTGAAGCCCAGCACTCTGAGTGATCGCATGCGGGCGCTGGGCTTGCAGAAACCGCCGAACCTGAAACGCAGCCGCAAGGCATCATGAAATCGTCGGTGCTAAGTACGGCGGGCTGGTTGCATGGGCTGTGCCTGTGTTTACTGGCCGTGCCTGGCGTGGCGGCGGAGTCGGCCTGGCAGACCGCGCCGGAGCCATTGCGGCGTGTGCTGGAGGCGCATGCAGTGCCGGCTGGCGCGGCAGGCTTTTACGTGCAGCAACTGGGCGCTGCTGAGCCCTTGCTTAGCATCAATGCGGAGACCGGTTTCAATCCCGCCTCGACCATCAAGTTGCTGACTACCTGGCTGGCGCTTACCGAACTGGGTCCCGCTTACACTTGGCCGACCGAAGTCTGGCTGGGCGGCGATCTGGAGCGCGGCGTGCTGCAGGGTGATCTGATTATCAAGGGTTATGGCGACCCGTACCTGATTACGGAAAGGCTTTGGTCGCTGCAACGTCAGCTCAAACTGCGTGGCCTGCAAAAAATAACCGGTGATCTGGTTATTGATAACAGCGCGTTTGCGAACGAGTACGGCGACCCGGGCTTGTTTGACGGTGAAAGTCTGCGTGCTTACAACGTGTTTCCGGACGCCCTGCTGGTCAATTTTCAGGCACTGCGGCTGTACTTTCTGCCGGAACCGGCAGCCAATCGCGTAAAAGTATTTGCTGACCCGATGCCGGCCAATTTGGCGCTTGAGAATCGCCTGCGGCTGCGGCCCGGCAAGTGCGGCGGTTTTCGCAACGGCGTAAAGCTGGAGCTGGAGGGTGGTGCGGCCCGCGATCGCCTGATCATCTCCGGCGACTATGGTGCCGAGTGTAATCTCTGGTCGCTGACCCGCTCGGTCCTCACCGGGCCCGGATTCACCTACGGTGTATTCCGTTCTCTGTGGGAGGAGGCCGGCGGCACCCTGGACGGCACATTGCGCGTTGAGCCCGATGCACTGGCAAATTTTGCTGCCGATGCTGAGCCTTTTTTGCGCGTAGAATCGCCGCCGCTCGGTGATCTGATTCGCTACGTCAACAAGTTCAGCAACAACGTCATGTCACGGCACCTGTTTTTGACCCTGGGTGCCGAGGCGCTGGGCACCCCTGCAACCATGGACAAGGGCCGCAAGGCGGCCGGCCTGGCCCTGCAACAGCAGGGGCTGGAGTTGCCGCGGTTGCGGCTGGACAATGGCGCGGGTCTGTCGCGGCAGACCCGGATCACCGCCCGCGGACTGGCGCAGGTTCTGCGGCGCGCGGCAGACAGCCCCTGGTACGCTGAATTTATGTCGTCGCTGTCGCTGGCGGGTCTGGACGGAACGCTGCGCAAGCGCTTCCGCGCGGAACCGGCGACCGGCCAAATGCATCTGAAGACCGGCAGGCTGGACAACGTCTATGCAACTGCCGGTTACGTGCATGCGGCTTCCGGGCGCGATTATGTTGTGGTTATTTTGCAGAATTACACGGACGCTGACAGAGGTCCGGGAGAAGAGGCGCAGGCCGCTTTGTTGAGGTGGGTATATGAGCAGTAAAGGGCGTTTTCCGGCAGCCGCCGCGTGGGTGGCAGCCGGTTGGCTGATGGTCATGAGTGCGCAGGCCGAAACCGGCTATGTCACTGACATGTTGCAGCTGGAACTTTATGCCAGCGAAGACATGAGCGGCCGGCCAATACAGAAACTGCGCAGCGGCGACAGTTTTGAAATCCTGGAACGCAAGGGCAGGTATGCAAATGTGCGGTTGTCCGGCGGGCAAAGCGGCTGGATTAAATCACTGTATATGGTGACCGAGGAGCCGGCCCGTACCCGACTTAACAAGCTGGAAAAACAGAACGCTGATCTCACCGCGCGTCTGCAGAGTCTGCAGGCGCAGCTGTCGGACCGGCAGTCCCGGTTAGCTGAACTGGAAGGCAGCAGCAGCAGCGCCGCCGAGCAACGTGCGGCTGTTGAGGCCGAACTGCAAAGTCTGCGCAGCCGCAATGACGCGCTGGAAAGCACGCTGTCCAGCTATGGCAGCAGCGTGCCACTGAGCTGGTTAATCGTGATATCGCTGCTGGCGCTGGCACTTGGTGGTGCGGCAGGCTGGTATTTCATCGACGTCCGCAGCCGCGCCCGGCACGGCGGATACCGGGTCTACTAGCATTTCGATATAGCTGTTAAAAAGTATACATGTATGTATACTTTATCGCCTTATGTAGGCCTGAAATGGGACTGGCGGGGTGATCGATTATGCGTGATGCGACTAAGGCATTAGCAGGAGGCTCGCGCCTGTGGCGCGCACCGTGGGTGGGAATATTCAGCCTCGTAGCAATGCTGCTGGGAATAGGCGGCGCACATGCCGTAATGCGTGCCATCGAAGAAGCGCTTGGTCATGATCTGACCTACATTGCGCAGCTTTTTATCGGTGCCGCATCCGTCATCTGGCTCTGGTACGGAGTCAAATCAAAAAGCGAAAACTTCGCTACCTGGACCGGCTTTTTTGTCGGCATCATCATCTGGATGACCTGGGTCGAACTGTTCTACATGTATTACGGCCGCAAAAACTTCGGCATGATGCCGCGGGTTGACGGTGGGGTGAGCACAGAACCCGAATACCTGATCATGACGGCCACCACCGGTGTATTGATGTTTATGCTGGTGTTTTACATCTTTGATAAAGACACGCGCTGCAACATGTTCGTGTGGATTCAGAAAAAACTGAAACTGCGCGAAGGTCTGGGGCCCAGCACCAAAACGGCCCGCGATCGCAACTACGCGATTATTACCTTCATGGAAACCATTTACGTAACCTGGTTCTGCTATGCATGGAACCTGCTGGTTTTCGATCCGGCTTTTGTCGGCTACGGTGAAGATGCCTTTGTTGCCGAGCTGGGTTCAGTTTTTGTGTCCATTGCATGGGGTGGCTACTGTTTTAGCCGCCTGATCAAATATCGGCGAACATCGACCGCCATTCGCTATGGTATTCCAACAGCGAATATCCTGTGGATTTCGGTTGAAATCATGTCGGGCTGGGGCCTGATGACCGAAGTCTGGCTGGAGCCCAGCAAATACATAGTGGAGGTGCTGGCAATTCTGGCGGCTTTCACAGTGCTGTCGGTGCTGATTTACAAAGCCCCTAAAAAACCTTCGGAGTTGCAGGAATGGTAAGGCGTATTTTTTTGCTGCTGGTGGCTGGTCTGTTTGCCACGGCATCGGTTGCGGATCCGTCGGACAGCCGGATAAAGATTCATCCTGGCATGGGCGGCGTCAGTGATATTGGTGCTGCGGACTGTGCGCTGTTCAATGAGATGCACTACAACGGGCCCACCGGCATGGAGCATCACGTGCTGACCTGGGTGCAGGGTTATGTGTTTGCCAAAACCGGGTCCAATATTGACGCCATGCTGGACAAAATTCCGGATGGCGGCGGCTGGGATTTTGCCAGCCTGACCGGCGTATTTGTCGACTACTGCAAGGCCAATCCCACCGAGCCGGTATCCACGGCTGCTGTCCGGGTCTGGTCGGTACTCGAAGCGGGTCAGCCTGCGCCCTGAGTGACCTCGCCGGCTCCCGCAGTGGGGGCGATATTGGCGTTCAGGCGGAACAGATTGTGCGGATCCCAGGTGTTTTTCAGCGCCAGCAGGCGCGGATAGTTGCCGCGGTAGTTGGCGTTAATATGCGTCGCGCTTTCATCCATCAGGCTGTTGGTATAAAAGCCTTCGGTGTAATCCTGCACCGCGCCGAAATAGTCGCGCCCCCAGGCGACATTGTCCTGTGAATGCCCAGGGTCATCCCAGGCCGCGCCGACCATCAGATCAAACTCTCCGTAGCGGTGTGCATAAGCCGTTGCATCGTCGGGCAGATCCCGTATTGCGCCGCCCAGCTGGGTCAGTACGATCACCATCTCACGTTGTGATGACGGTTCCAGGCGCTGCACCAGTTCATTGGCAAAGCCCGCAGAAATCTCCGGCACGAAGCCGGACTTCATGTAGTACTTGCGTCCATAGGCCAGCACCCGGTCATTGGAAACCTGCAGCTTTGAGTACAGGGTTCGCTGCAGTCCCATACGCATGGGCTTGCCGTAGTTGATGAGCGGGGCCAGATGCCGCTCGCCCTTGCGCAGGTCACCGCTGTAGGTTGCGCTGATTGAAACAAATCCCCGCCCGTTGGGCATCGCCAGAAGATTTGCGCTCAGAGACAGTTCACGGTGTGCCTGGCGCGAAAAATCATTGACGAATTTGAGGACCTCGCTGGCCTTTTCAAGCGGATGCAAAATGACGCCGCCGAGCACTTCGTTATCGAACGGGTGCAGTTGATATTCAAATGATGTGGCAACGCCGAAGTTGCCGCCGCCGCCCCGCAGGCCCCAGAACAACTCGGCGTTCTCCTGCTCGCTGGCGCGCAGATAGCGGCCGTCGGCCGTTACGATGTCAGCCGAAATCAGGTTGTCGCTGGTCAGCCCGTGTTGCCGGCACAGCCGGCCTATGCCGCCACCCAGGGTCAGGCCGCCGGCGCCGGTATGTGACACCGTTCCAGACGTGGTTGCGAGGCCCAGCGCTATGGTTTCATGATCAAGGTCGCGCAGCACAGCTCCACCTGCGACTCTGGCTCTGCGTCGTTGCCGGTCAACCCGCACGCCATTCATACGTTTCAAACTGATCATCAGGCCGCCTTCACAGGCTGACTTGCCCGCAATGCTGTGCCCGCCGCCGCGCACGGCCAGCAGCAAATTGTTTTCGCGCGCAAAATTGACGGCATGCACCACATCCGCTGCGCCACTGCACTCTGCTATCAGCGCAGGTTTGCGGTCGAACATGCCGTTCCAGAGCGCCCGCGCGGCATCGTAGCCCTCGGTGCCGGGCAGCAACAAAGAGCCGTTCAGGCTGTCTGCAAAATCCCTGATCAGGCCTCTGGCAAGCGTGGTTTCTCCGCCACTGCTGGTGATAGCCGCCACATCGGAACTGATGCGCACCCGGTTGGTTGCTCCCGCAACCAGTCCGGGAAAGGCAGCGACGCCGCCTGTGACAAGTGATGCCTTAATAAAGTGCCGACGTTTCATAGGGTTCTGCCTAGTGCAGCGCCGGCCGCAATTTCAGCCCCGCGCAAATCTGCGCCTCCAGAGCGGTCAGTTCATCGAGGCGGGCGTCAATGATTGCCGCATCGTACTCTTTGTGCAGCATGTGTACGAATACGTGGGCATGTTTGACCTCGCTTTTCCACAGGCGCTCATAAAATTCCGCAAGTTCCGGGTCATCGACATGTTCCGCAACGATGCGAAATCGCTCGGCGCCACGCCGCTCGATAACGGATGAAATCAACATGCGATCAATAAATCGCTCGTCGCGGCCATGCCGAGCGGCGGTAAGTAGCTGGTTAACGTAGGGGTCAGGTTCATCCTTACTGAATTGCAGGCCGCGCTTTTCCATGAAGGCATAAGCCTCGGCGAAGTGTTCCAGCTCTTCCAGCGCCAGCTTAATAAGCTGCGCAATAATGCCTTGCCGATCAGGGTATTTGGCAATCATGCTCATCAACATTGCATTGGCTTTGCGCTCGCAGCAAGCATGATCGACCAGAAAGCTGTCGAAATCACTTAGAACCGTTTTAATCCAGTCCGGCGATGTCTCGTATCGCAGGTCGATGGATTTGTTTGCCATGCGTCAACTCTCAATCGAATTAGGCTAGA
>CAYGKB010000005.1:0-24933 GCA_964350425.1 uncultured Chromatiaceae bacterium
ATAAGCGGACGAGGAACTGCTTCACAGGCGGAAGCATTTAACCTACTGATTATTATTAAAAAATTATGTTACATCTGCGGGTGCTGCACGACCCGGTAACAGGGCTCGTAAGGCTTGCCCGGTAAGCGCATGCGGCCTTCGGCAACACAGGTTGCCAGCAGCTTGTCGAGCCTGGCCATCAGGCCGGCGTCACCATGAATCTCGAACGGCCCCTGTTCTTCAATGGCCTGAATGCCCTCTTCGCGAATATTGCCGGCCACAATGCCGGAAAAAGCCCGGCGCAGATTTGCAGCCAGCTCATGCACCGGCATATCGGGCTGGATACGCAGATTGGCCATGCTGGTGTGGGTCGCAGTGAACGGACGCTGAAAATCCTCCGGCACGTGCAGCTGCCAGTTGAAGAACCAGGCGTCCCGAATGCTGTTGCGATAGGCATGCACGGTCTCCACGCCCGCGCGCACCTGGCGAGCTACCTCAACCGGCTGATCAATAATGATCCGGTAATGATCGCGGGCAGCATCGCCGAATACCGCAACAATGAACTCGTCCACCATGGTGAAGTAGTCGGCGGAAGAAGCCGGCCCGGTCAGTATCAGGGGCAACGGCAAGTCCTGGTTGTCGGGATGCAGAAATATACCCAGCAGATAAAGAATCTCTTCCAGCGTGCCGACGCCGCCAGGAAACACAACAATGCTGTGGGCAATGCGCACGAATGCCTCCAGCCGTTTCTCCATATCCGGCAGAACCACCAGCTCGCTGACGATAGGGTTGGGCGGTTCCGCGGCAATAATGCCCGGCTCGGTCAGACCGATATAGCGACCGTTGCTGATACGCTGTTTGGAATGGCCGATGGTCGCGCCTTTCATGGGACCTTTCATCGCACCGGGCCCGCAGCCGGTGCAGACATTCAGACCGCGCAGACCGAGTTCGTAGCCGACCACCTTGGTGTAGTCATACTCTTCGCGGCTGATCGCGTGCCCACCCCAGCAGACGACGATGTCCGGCTCCAGCCCGTAGCGCAGCACATTGGCATTGCGCAACATATCGAACACGAGTTCCGTAGCATCTGCGCCGACGGCTTCACTGCTGCGCCCGTGCGTCCTGACTTCATGGATAAAAACAATGTCACGCAAAACAGCAAACAACAGCTCGCGGATACCCCGCACCATTTCGCCGTCAACAAATGCGCTGGCAGGTGCATTTTTCAGGCCAAGCGTAACGCCGTGATTTTGCTGCAGTATGCGCAACTCAAAATCGCGGAAACTCTCCAGAACTTCCTTGGCACTATCGGTTTCGCTGCCCCAGTTGAGTACCGCCAGCGCACAACGGCGCAACAAAGGCTGCAAACCGCCTGCTCCGGCGTGCTGCAGCAGCTCCACTTCTTTGCGGGACAGCACCTCAAGGCTGCCTTCCGGCATCACCTCAACGAAAAACTCTTGGTCGCGTTCCATAGTGACGCTTATACAGGAAGAATCTGCAGCCCGCATGACGGCGGGCAGGGCTCAGGGCTCAATGGTTATCGGCGTGTCGGGCTTGGTGAGCTGCCAGATATCCACCATGGCTGCATTGGATACGGCAATGCACCCGTCGGTCCAGTCATAGGCGGCATAGTACGCCGCCGACTTGCTGGGTTCATCGGGCTGGCCGTGAATCATGATCTGGCCGCCGGGAGCAACACCCTGACGCGCAGCGCGGGCGACATCCGAGCGGTTCGGATAGGACACCTGAATGGCAAGAAAATAATCCGAATCGTACAGCCGGCTGGTGAGCAGATAGTCCCCTTCGGGCGTGCGAAAATCACCTTCCTGCTGTTTATGCCCTTCCGGCATGAGCCCGAGGGCAATATCAAAACTGCGCATGATCGCGCCATCTCTGATCAGATACAGTTTGCGTTCCGCCTTGCGCACCAGCACCCGGTCGGCGACCAGCTCGGCGGTGCTGACGGAAAAGGCCAGCATCAGGCCCATTAGCAACACGGCAACGCGGTACAAGGCTAAGCCCCCTCTGCCTTGCTGCCGACAACCGGGCTTGCGGACGCGGTATCACGGCCGGCGCCGCGGGCCGCCGGCTTGTCTTCCGGCGGCTTCAGATACAGCGTCTGACCGACAAAAATGCGGTGCTTGTTTTTCAGACCGTTCAGCTCCATCAGGCGTTTCTGACTGACGCCGGCATCGCGGGCAATGACACTGAGGCTGTCGCCCGGGCGAACCCTGTAAGTCACGGCGCCCTCCGGAATGGAAACGCCGGCAAAGGGCAAGCGCAGCGTCTGACCGATACGAATTTTGTGGCGACTTTGCAGACCATTCAGAGCGACCAGTTCGCTGACCGAAACGTTGTAGCGACGTGCAATCACGGACAACGCTTCGCCCTGCCGCACCTTGTGAAACTGATCCGGCGTCTGGCGCAGAAAACGCTGCGACGCCGGTATGGCAGCCGCGATGGCTTGTGCATCCTTGCCAGTCAGCGCCGCAGGAATACGCAGTTCGGCATTGCGGGGCACGTACTTGGTGCCGTCCCAGACCGGCTGCAGCAGCGCCGGATTGTGCGCTCGCAAATCCTTCAGGCTTACACCGGCAGCCTCGGCCAGTGTGCGCGCGGGCACAAAGCGGGGCACCGTAAGCACGACATCATCGCGCACAGCATCACTTTCCAGCGGGCCAAAGTAGTGGACCGCATCGCGCTCGACCTCCAGCGCCGCCAGAAACGCCACGTAGAAATTGCGCGAGGCAAAGCCGAAAGTGCGGCCCTGATACTCCCGGTTGATCACGCCGATGTCTTCGGTATCCAGTTGTTTGATGGCACGCCGCATGCCGGCGACACCATGGTTGTAGGCCGTGATAGCCAGTGGCCATGACTGCAGCACCGAGTAGTTGTAAGCGAGTAGTTCAGCCGCAGCCTCGCTGGAGCGAAAGGGGTCGCGCCGCTCGTCCATGACATGATCAATCTGCATGAACCGCCGTCCGGTTGTGCGAGTGAACTGCCACAAACCCGCCGCCCCTACATGTGACCGGGCCACGGGATTAAACGACGATTCCACGTGCGGCAATGCCGCCAGACCCAGCGGCACGCCATGTTTGGCAAGCTGCTCTTTGATATGCGGCTGCCAGGCACCGGCGCGGCGCAAACCGGCGCGAAAATCATCGGCCAGGCCCTGCTGAAAGCGTATGCGCTTGGCAGCTTCCTTGAGTTCGGCGTTGCTGATATCTGCCGGCCACAGATCAAGAATGCGTCGTTGTTCGGCGTCCAGACCTTCGCGTTTGCCCGTAGCCAGCAACTCCAGCGTCTTGCGGTAACGATCGCGCACCTGATCGGCAATCCGCCGCCGGTCTCGCGCTCTGGCACCGGGCGGCAACTGCACGGTCTCATAAATTACGTTCAGATGCCGGCTGTCATGCAAAAAGGCCTGTTCGGAATCAATTTCGGTGAACACTTTGCGCCAGAAGCGGATATCCGGCTCCAGCACCGCCGGTCTTGCAAAGTGATGCTCAGCCGGAGCAGATTCGCTGGCAGCCAGCGCCGCGCCACCCGCTGACAGGGTCAGCAGCATCAGCGTGATTCCGGCAATACCATTCCATCTGATCAACACTTACTCCGAGTCCGTTCGTTGCAGGCGACAGGAACATCACAAATGTCTACCATTTGAGGTCATTCTTCAAGGCAGGTGTTCACAAATAGCATTCACCATGCAGACGGGCCGCAAACCACTGTATACCTTCTGGACCCCGCGCTACTGGCCCACCTGGCTGGGCATTGTGCTGCTGCGCCTGATCGTCTGTCTGCCGCAACGCAGCCGCATGGCGGTAGGGCGAAGTTTGGGGCGGCTGGCCGGCCGGCTGGTCGGCCAGCGGCGCAACATTGTGAATACGAATCTGCAGCTATGCTTCCCCGAACTCAGCGAGACCGAACGCGAGCAGCTTGCCACACGTCACTTTGAATCACTCGGGATGGGCGTGATCGAACTCGGCCTGGCATGGTGGGCCAGTGATGCCGAACTGGCGCGGCTGGTAGAACTGCAAGGCATGGAACATGTGCAGTCCGCGCTGGCGGGCGGCAACGGCCTGCTTATGTGGAGCGGCCATTTCGCCACCGCGGAGGTGACCGGCCCGGTGCTTAAGCCCCAGGTACCGCCGATAGCGGCCATGTACCGCCCCAGTAATAACCCTTTTAATGACCAGATTATGCGTCGCTGTCGCGGCAGGTCGGTCAGTGAACTGATTACCAAAACCAGCATACGCAGTCTGCTCAGGGCGCTGAAGCAGAACCGGCCGGTCTGGTATGCCGCGGATCAGGCCTATAATCGCAAGGGCACTGTGCTGGCGCCGTTCTTCGGGGTACCGGCAACTACCAATACCGCAGTCAGCCAGATTGCCCGTGTCAGCAATGCACCGGTCATACCTTTTATTCCACTGCGCCATGACAACGGCCGCAGCTATACCCTGGAGTTTTTGCCGCCGCTGGATAATTTTCCCAGCGGCGATGACGAGGCTGATGCAGTCCGGCTGAATCAGTTGCTGGAAGAACAAATACGCCGCGCGCCCGAGCAATACTATTGGGTGCACCGGCGTTTCAAAGGCCGGCCCGCCGAATACCCTGATCCGTATTGATACGCGTGCGCGTTAACGGTAGCGGGCGTTACAGGCATTCAGCAGCGCCTGCCAGTGTTCCGGTTGCAGCAAAACCTGCTGTTGTGCGCTGAGTTTTTGCAGTGACCGCGCCAGCCGGTCGAGATTGGCCTGCTGCCAGTTTCCTCCCGGCAAGCGTCGGCCGCGATCCCAGTCAATTACGTATACGCTGCCGTCAGCGCCAAGCTGTATGTTCCACGCATTCAGATCAGCATGACAAAAACCGTGTTGATGGAAATACGCAATGGCGGCGCCGACGTCCTCCCAGATCGCGCGCTCCGCGGTGCCGAAAACACTGGCGAACGAGCGCACGTCACCCAGATTTTCGGTTATCAGGTCAGCCCTGTAATAAAGGCCCGTGCGCGTGTAGTGAGCCGCCACCGGCACCGGCGCGGGCAACTGCAAGTCCTGCATCGAGGCCAGCAATTGCCATTCGCGAAACGAACGGGTGCGCTGCTGACCTGTCCAGAGATACTGATCGTTCAGAAACTTGCCGATCAGACCGCCGCGATAGTAGTGACGAATGACCCAGTCACTGCCGGCATGCCTGACGAACAACACCGAACCGCGCCCGCCCTCCTGCTGATTTGCCTGCCGGGCTTCTTCCCAGTGCTCGGCCGTAAACATCTGCGCGCTGATATGGCTGACTCTGGAGTCATCGTATAGGATGGCGCTGGATCCCGTTTCTGTAATGCGTTTTGCCAATCGATGCCTCGCGACCCGTCGTCAACCGGCCCCACCTCCGCGCCCGATTCTGTTTGCGTGCTGCGGTTGTCTGCCATCGGTGACTGTTGTCATGTCTTGCCTGTGGTGCGCACTTTGCAGGCTGCTTATCCGGACATGCCTGTCACCTGGATAACCGGCAAAACCGAATACAGTCTGTTACATGGAGCGGACGGCATTGAGTTTATCACCTTCGACAAATCACTCGGGGTACGCGGACTGGCAGACCTGAAACGAAAATTGCGCAACCGCAGTTTCCCGGTGCTATTGAATATGCACGCATCAATGCGGGCGAACCTGGCAAGCTGCACAATTGCGGCGCAACGACGCATCGGCTTTGACCGCGAACGGGCGCGGGACTATCAATGGCTGTTCTGCAATGAGCAAATCCCTCCGCAACCCCCCCAGCATGTCATGGACGGGCTGTTCGGGTTTGCTGCATATCTGGGCGCGGAAAACAGGGTAATGCGCTGGGATATCCCGGTCAGTATGCAGGATAAACAATGGGCTGCGACAGTAACGGCCCACGATGGCCCGATCGTGCTCATCAGCCCGTGCTCCAGTCAGCGCGCGCGCAATTTTCGCAACTGGAGCATCGACAACTACAAAGGCATCGTGCGACATGTGCAGCAAACGCATAATGCCAAAGTAGTGCTTACCGGGGGGGCTACCGACCTGGAACAGGAATATGGCCGGCAGCTTGCCAAAGCCGGCGACAGCGTAGTCAACCTGGTTGGGCAGACCTCGCTGAAACAGCTGCTGGCGCTGCTGGCTCACGCCGACCTGCTGCTGTGCCCGGATTCCGGGCCCGCGCATATGGCTGCGGCCACCGGCACACCCGTAGTCGGCCTGTATGCGACGTCAAACCGGCATCGCACCGGACCTTATTTCAGCCAGCACCTGGTCGCTGACCGTTATCCGGAAGCTGTGCAAAAAGAATTCGGCAGGCGCCCGGACGAGCTGCGCTGGGGACAGCGGGTGCGCAATCCGGCGGCCATGGAGTCTGTATCACTGGCGGAGGTCACCGCTAAAGTCGACGTTGTGCTGCAGCCCGGTTACACGCACCCGCAGCAACGCATGCCTTTGCCCGACCTGAGTGATACGGGTTAGTCTTTAGCCATGCCAGAAAAATCAGCAGGTAAGCAGTCAGGCAGCAGTGTTATTGAACTTGACTGGTCCGAATACCAACCCGGGAACTTTTTCGATGAGCTGATCGGACCCGAATGTGCGCCTCGCCCCGGCGCTGCCGAAATTGCAGCTTATCTGAGCTCGCTGGGTACGCACGAACTGGCCGAGCGACAGGCTGCCGCCGAGCGCGCCATCCTGGAAATGGGGGTCACCTTCACGGTATACACCGAAGGACAGAACATTGACCGTGCCTGGCCCTTCGACATCATCCCGCGAATCATCGATGGTGAGGAATGGAATCGCACTGAGGCCGGACTGAAACAGCGGCTGCGGGCCCTGAACATGTTCATTCATGACATGTATCACGAACGCCGGATCATAGCCGACGGCATTTTCCCTGCTTACATCGTAGAGTCATCAAAGAATTTCCTTGAGGCCTGCGTGGGGGCAAAACCGTCGGGAAACGTGTGGGCAAACATCTGCGGTTCCGATCTGGTGCGGGACAGCGACGGCACGCTGTATGTGCTGGAAGACAATTTGCGGGTGCCTTCGGGCGTCTCCTATATGCTGGAAAACCGCATTGTCCTGAAGCATGTTTTCCCGGAACTGTTTCGCAACCAGGATATCCGGCCAGTAGGTGACTACCCCTCCGCACTCTTTGACATGCTGTGCTCCATAGCACCGGCAACTGAAGCAGAACCGGAAGTCGTCGTACTTACACCGGGAATCTACAATTCGGCGTACTTTGAACATTCTTATCTTGCCCAGCGCATGGGCTGTGAACTTGTCGAAGGCAGTGACCTGATTGTCAATGATGATAATTGTGTCTATATGCGCACCATCAATGGCCTGGTGCGAGTGGATGTAATCTACAGCCGCGTGAATGCCGAATTTCTGGACCCGGAAGCGTTCCGGCCCGACTCCATGCTCGGCGTACCCGGGCTGCTGCGGGCCTGGCGCAGCGGCAAAGTTGCGCTGGCCAATGCGCCCGGCACCGGTGTGGCTGACGACAAGGTCGTGTATACCTATGTGCCCGACATGATTCGTTACTACCTTGATGAGGATGCATTGCTGCCGAACGTACCGACCTGGCGCTGTGCGGATGAGGACAGCCTTACTTACGTTCTGGAAAACATCGCTGACCTGGTGGTCAAACCGGCCAACGAGTCGGGTGGCTACGGCATGCTGGTGGGTCCGCATGCCAGCCGGGAAGAACACCAGAAGTTTCGCGAACTGGTTAAAGCCAACCCGCGCAATTACATTGCGCAGACGACGCTGAACCTTTCCACCGCACCGACGGTTATCGGCGACTCTCTGGAACCCAGGCATGTCGATTTACGGCCTTTTATATTGCAGGGACGCGACATGTACGTAACTCCCGGCGGCCTGACCCGCGTTGCCCTGCGTAAGGGCTCGCTGGTGGTGAACTCATCGCAGGGAGGCGGCAGCAAAGACACATGGATCGTTGATCGGAATCAGCCGTCATGATGCTGTCAAGTGTAGGCAATCGCCTGTATTGGATGGGGCGCTATGTTGAGCGGGTTGAAAGCAGCGCCCGGCTGATCCGCGTCTATAGTGAATTGTTTCTGGATCTGCCGGATGCAGCAGGAATCGGGTGGCGGGCCATCCTGGATATCAATGGCGCTGACCGCGCCTTTACTGACAACGGCGGTGACCCGCAGGATGCGCAGTCCATTGTCAGATTTTTGCTTGCTGACGCTGCGAATCCCGGCTCACTGCTGAGGACGCTGACACATGCGCGGGAAAACGCCCGCACTACCCGCGATGTGCTGCCGACCGAAGCCTGGCGCACTTTGAACGAGCTATATCTGATGGGCAACGAGCGGCTACCGGAAGCCGTGCAGGAACACAACCGGGGCCAGGTTCTCGAGGATATTGTGCAGCATTGTCAGCTGCTGGCCGGGCTGATTGGTGGCACGATGACCCACGGTGACGGCTATCAGCTGCTGCAGATGGGCTGGCATCTCGAGCGGGCGGATATGACCACGCGAATTATCGACGTAGCCGCAGCGTTGCTGATGACCGGCCGCGATGATCTGCGAAAATATGACAATACACTGTGGATGGCTGTACTGAAGAGCCTGAGCGCCTACCAGATGTATCGGCAGGATGTGCGGCGCCGGGTGACAGGTGCCGATGTCATCTCATTCCTGCTCAACGATCAGCGTTTCCCCCGGGCGGTGACCTATTGTCTTGAAGAAGTAGCCAGCGCAATAAGCGCGCTGCCCCGATCGGCCGGCCCCGCAAAGCGCTGTAACGCAATCTGTGAACTTGAAGCGGTTGCAGCCGCAGAGGAAGCCGATCTGGCCCTGTTGCATGAGCATATTGACCGTCTGCAACTGGCCCTTGCCGAACTCGACAGGGATATCTGCCGAACCTGGTTTACACCTGCCGACGCCGCATGAAAAATTATTTCTGCCGTTGTGGCCACCGGGTGTTTTTTGACAACACCGAATGCAATCAGTGCGGGTCACTGCTCGGATTCGATCCGCAAACACTGGAAATCGTGCCTGTAGACGCTGCGCCCGGCGCTGCGAGCGCCGGTCCGTGGCGCCTGTGCGAAAACCGCATCCGCCACGCTGTCTGCAACTGGTTGGTGCCGGCGCACACATCCGCCGAGCTGTGCCTCGCCTGCGGCATGAACGAGGTCATACCGAACCTGGAAAGCCCCGGCAATCTGCGGGTCTGGTCGCGCCTGGAGGCAGCCAAACGGCGCCTGCTATATGCACTGATGCGATTGAACCTGCCGGTCGTGGCTACAGCGACGGAACCTGGCCTGCGGTTTCGGTTCCTCGAAGATCAGCGTCAGAATCCGGCGGTACTTGAGCCATTTGTAATGACCGGCCACGTGCGCGGCACCATCACCATCAATGCGGCGGAAGCCGACGACGTCAAGCGCCATGAGATCCGCGAGAGCATGCAGGAAAACTACCGCACCCTGCTCGGCCATTTTCGTCATGAGGCCGGGCATTACTTTTTTGAATCGCTGGTTCCCGAAGGCGGCGCCAGGGATGGATTTCGCGAACTGTTCGGCGACGAGCGTCAGAACTATGAGGACGCGCTGGCAAAGCACTACCAGAATGGTGCTCCGCCGGACTGGCCCGACTATTACGTCAGCGCTTATGCCTCGGCACATCCTCATGAGGACTGGGCGGAAAGTTTTGCTCACTACCTGCACATCCAGGACGCACTGGAAACGGCCGACCAGTCTGAGCTGGTAGCGCCCGATAACGGTGCGGACTGGATAGTTCGGTGGATGGAACTGGCGGTAACACTGAATGAACTGAACCGCAGCCTCGGCACCGAGGACCCTTACCCGTTCGTGCTTCCTGACCCGGTAGCAGAACGCCTGAGGTTTATTAATCGCCGGATCGATCGAGCCGGGTAACATTGTCCGGCGAACGGTGCGGTATTGCTGGCAAGCCCTCGAATGCTTTCTGCAGGGCTTCCTGCCAGGCACTGCGCAGCTGACGCAAATAGTCGTGATCTTCGTCAAATGAAAGCCGCTCGCCGGCGACAAAACTGCCTGTCTCATAGAACAGAATTTCGACGGGCGGCCCGACCGTCAGATTGCTGCGCATGGTCGAATCCATTGATACCAGCGCACAGCGCGCAGCATCTTCCAGCGTCAGCTCCGGCCGGACAATGCGGTCAAGTATCGGTTTGCCATACTTGAGCTCACCGATCTGCATAAACGGCTGCCGTGAACTGGACCGAATGTGATTGCCTTCTGGGTAGATGAGGTAAATCTGCGGGTCACCGCCCTTTATCTGACCGCCGACAATAAAACTAACACCCGGATTGAATTCTTCACCTCCGGATTTTTTGTGCCGGGCCTGTTCAGCCAGACTGATTTCACCGATGTAGTCTGCTGCCTCTGACAGGTGCCGCACATTCTTGAGGTTGGGCGCCCTTTTTTTATTTTCCAGGTCACGATTAACGCGCCGCACAACTGCCTGAGTAGTCGCCAGATTACCGGCAGACAACAGTGTGATCATGCGCTCGCCGTCGCCGCAAAATACCTGCATTTTGCTGTAGGTGCTGACCTGATCAACACCGGCATTGGTACGCGAGTCCGAGGCGAACACGATACCGCTATCAACTGATATGGCTAGGCAGTATGTCAAAGCTGGCAATTCCTGTGCCGAACCGGGGCGATTATAGTAGCCCGGTGGTTGCGTAAATTATTTCAACTCGTAAGTAGCGCTGCAGTACGGACAGCGCACTGTCTCACCGGGACTGACAGGCAGATAAACGCGCGGGTGTGAATTCCACAGGTACATGCCGGGCATGGGACAGCACAACGGCAGGTCCTTTGCGGTAATAACATAGTGGTTCTGAGCGTTTGGCTCGATTAGTTCGGACGGTGCCTGGTCAGTCATGGCGCTGTGCAATTTTCGGGCATCACGGAATACGGGGAAACGGATTGTAGCAGGCTTGTCTGACATTGGCGGCGCCAATTCTTCCTGGCCGCAACCCCCGGGTTTCTCTGCTATTCTATTTGCCCGCTGACTGTTTAGCCCCTTGAGGAAACCGGATTTGCGAGCCTTACAAGGCGCAGGCGTATGCCTGCATGTGACGTCGTTGCCAGGCGATTTCGGCAGCGGCGAAATCGGCCAGAATGCCAAGCGTTTTATATTGCAGCTTGAGGCCATTGGGTTCGCCGTCTGGCAGATACTGCCCACCGGTCCGACAGGCTTTGGCGACTCGCCGTATCAGCTGCAATCCAGTTTTGCCGGCAATGAACTGCTCATTGATATCGGGGCATTGCTAAAATCCGGGTGGCTGCTGGATGCCGAAGCAGAACCGCTGCGCAAGCTGCCGAGCGACTTCGTGGACTTTGCTGATTTGATCCCGAAGAAAAATTCAGCCTTGCGGGCAGCGGCAAGGCGGTTCATTAACTCGGCGCCGGCAGAAAAAAAAGCCGCATATCGACAGTTTGTCGAGACCAATGACCCACTCTGGCTGAACGACTACGCGCTGTATCGCGAACTGAAACAGCAATTTGATCAGCGGGCATGGCCGGAGTGGCCCGAAGAGTATCGTATGCGCGATACAGCGGCATTGCGGCGCCTCGAGGATGAGGCAAAGGAAGCTATCGAAGAAACCAAAGTATTGCAGTTTTTCTTCGCTTCCCAGTGGCAGGAATTACGCAGCTTTGCCCGCAAACACAGCGTCTATCTGCTCGGCGATATGCCTTTTTATGTCGCTCATGACAGCGCCGACGCATGGGCAAATCCGGAGTTGTTTCTGCTGGACAAAAAGCGCCAGCCCACACAATTGGCCGGCGTACCCCCGGATTATTTCAGCACCGATGGTCAGTTGTGGGGCAATCCCCTTTACAACTGGGATTGCCATGCCGCCTCGGGATTTGAATGGTGGATAAGGCGATTGAAATGGGCCCTCGAGCAAGCGGATTTTGTGCGCATAGATCATTTCCGGGGCTTTGAAGCCTACTGGTCTGTGCCGGCGAACGCTGCGACCGCGCGTGAGGGGGAATGGGTGAAAGGCCCCGGCAGCGAACTGTTTGACGCACTGACAACCAGCCTGGGAGATTTGCCCATTGTTGCCGAAGATCTGGGCGTTATAACTGCCGAGGTAGACGCCCTGCGTTCCCGATATGGTTTACCGGGCATGAAAGTGCTGCAGTTTGAAATGCCGGATCCGGATTTCAACATCGAGTCAATTGGCAGCGACGTGATCTGTTACACCGGAACTCACGACAACGACACCCTGCAAGGCTGGCTGGAAGGCGGCACCGACGATACGCGCAGCGCCGACGAAATCCGGCAAACTCGCGAGAAGGTGCTGCGTATTACCGGCGGCGAACTCACCACCGCACATACGGAAATTCTTAAACTCGCCCTGGAAAGCAGGGCCTGCTGTGTTATCGCGCCCATGCAGGATCTGCTGGGACTCGGGTCGGAAGCGCGCCTGAATCGGCCCGGAACCGCTCAGGGCAACTGGCGCTGGCGGTTTCAGCCCGGCATGCTGACGGAATCCGGGCAGGAAAAACTGCGCGAAATGCTGCGCCAGACGAATCGAGCAGGTATGGTTGCTATAGCCTAACAAGAGCCAAAAAAATATGGCCAACTCAACATCGCACACTGACCAGCGCTTTGTAAGCCGGCTAACTAAAGACACCCTGGCTTTGATACTTGCCGGCGGTCAGGGTTCACGCCTGTTCGAACTGACGCAGTGGCGCGCCAAACCTTCGCTCTATTTCGGCGGGAAATTACGCATTATCGATTTTCCGTTGTCCAACTGCGTCAATTCGGATATCCGCAGAATTGGCGTGCTCACTCAATACAAGGCGCACTCGCTGATCCGCCATATTGTGCGTGGCTGGTCCACGGCGCAATCAGACTACAACGAGTTCGTCGAAATTCTGCCGGCGTCACAACGCATAGGCGGTGAATGGTACCGGGGCACTGCCGACGCCATCTATCAGAATCTTGACATCATTCGCACCTACAACCCGGAACTCGTCCTGATACTGGCCGGTGACCATATTTACAAGATGGACTACGGACCGCTACTTGCCTTTCACAGCGAGAAACAGGCCGACATGACAGTTTGCTGTATTGAAGTTCCGGTCGCAGAAGCTGCCGGAGCGCTGGGCGTAATGACCGTCGATGAAGATGGCAGAATACTGGCATTCGACGAAAAACCTGCCGAACCGACACCGATCCCGGGTCAGTCCGAGTTATGCCTGGCCTCTATGGGCAACTATGTTTTTAACCGCGGCTTCCTGTTCGAACAGGTGATCAAGGATGCGGACATGCCGGGCTCGCAGCACGACTTTGGCCGCAACATCATTCCTTCCATCGTCGAGCAGAATCGCGTTTACGCCTATCCGTTTCGCGACCCGGCCACCGGACAGCAAGCCTACTGGCGTGATGTCGGCACACTGGACTCATACTGGCTGGCCAATATGGAGCTCATTGATGTGGTGCCGCCACTCGACCTGTACGACCAGAACTGGCCGGTGATGACCCGGCCCATTCAGTCGCCCCCGGCCAAATTTGTATTCGACGACCCGGACCGAAAAGGCATGGCGGTAAATTCAATGGTGTCTGCGGGGTGCGTAATATCCGGTGCGCTGGTGGAAGGCTCGGTTATCTTTAATAACTGTCACATTCACTCGCATAGCCTGGTGAAAAGCTCTGTTGTACTGCCGGAAGTCCGGATTGGTGAACATTGTCAGATTCATCGGGCCATTATTGATCGCGGTACCATTATTCCGGATCACTTTCAGGTAGGCGTCAATACGGAAGAAGACGAGGCTCGCGGTTTTCGGGTCACAGAGAACAACATCACGCTGGTGACGCCGGATATGCTCGGTCAGCACCTGCATATGACGCGCTGAGCACTCTGCGTGGGCACCGCTAAGCATGCGTTGTTTGTTGCGGCCGAAAGCGGCGCCTTGCCAGGCGGCAAAGTAGGCGGTGTCGGCGATGTGGTGCGTGAACTGCCTGAAGCACTGATGCAGGCGGGATGGACGGTCTCGGTTGTGATGCCGTCTTACGGATTCCTGCATGCAAACGCGAACGCACAACCCGCCGGCAGGCTGCCGGTCGGCTTTGCGGGCAAAAAAGAAACTGCGAAACTTTATGAGGTTCGGGCTGCCGGCAATGGCGTCAGGCATATCCTTATCGAACATGCGCTGCTGGCGCCCGCCGGGCCCGGAAAAATCTACTGCAACGACGGCTCGGAACGGCCGTTTGCGACTGATGCGGGCAAGTTCGCGTTTTTCTGCGCGGCAGTGGCCGAATGGCTGTCAGCCGATGGCATGACGCGACCCGACATAGTCCATCTGCATGACTGGCACAGTGCACTACTGCTGCTATTGCGCGCCAGCGAGCCACGCTTTCAGGTACTGCGCCAACTGCGTTTTGTTTATACCGTGCACAATCTTGCCCTGCAGGGCATCCGGCCACTCGCCGGCGATACATCGTCACTGCAGAACTGGTTTCCGGATTTGCAATATGAGGCACAGGCAGTCAGCGACCCCCGCTATCCCGATTGCATCAACCCGATGGCACTGGGACTGCGGCTGGCCGACAAGGTCAATACCGTATCACCAAGCTATGCCCGCGAAATCTGCCTGCCGGATGACATCGAGCACGGATTTTACGGCGGCGCAGGACTGGAACAACTGACTGCTGCCGCGGCCCGCGAGGGCCGGCTGGTAGGCATACTGAACGGCTGCATGTACTCACGGCGACCGCAACGGCGCGGCTGGCGGCCTTTAGCCAGAGCGTTGACCGCATGGAACAGTGGCACTGCTACGGCGCACATTCCTGAGGCCCTGCGGCGTTTTCGCAGCAAACGACCGCGGACAATTGTGACCAGCGTCGGTCGCTTTACGCAGCAAAAAACGGATCTGTTTCTGCAGCCGGTGGCAACGGATCGGACTGCCCTTGATGCCATCCTGCGGCGCCTGGGAGATGCTGCGGTATTTGTAATGCTGGGCAGTGGCGATGCCCTGCTGGAACAGTCACTCGAGGCTGTCTGCAGCAGGCATGCGAACGCCGTCTTATTGCAGGGCTACGACGAGAACATGGCCGATTGCCTGTATGAGTGCGGCGATCTGTTTCTGATGCCCAGCAGCTTTGAACCTTGCGGAATAAGCCAGATGCTGGCGATGCGCGCGGGTCAGCCCTGTGTAGTGCATGGCGTAGGCGGCCTGCGGGATACGGTTATTGATGGCGAGACCGGATTTGCGTTCCACGGTCACACTCCGCCGGAACAGGCACAGGCATTTGTCACAGCCTTCGACACTGCATTGAGCCTGCGGGAAAGCAGCCCGCAGGCCTGGAAGGAACTCTGCCGAATGGCGGCGGCGCAGCGTTTTAGCTGGGAGGCCGCGGCCCGGGCATACGTTGATCGGTTGTATGTTGGCGAGCATGCCACAGCAGCGCTGCCTGCTGGTGATGACCATGCCTGACCAGACGGCGCTGGACGCGCTGGCCAACGGCACGCATGGCGATCCTTTCGCCCTGCTGGGCCTGCATAAACAGGGCGCCGCGAAAGTCGTTCGCACCATGCAGCCGCAGGCCCGCGAAGTGCACCTGCTAAGCGCTAAAAATGAAGTTATCGCTGCCATGGACCGGATTCACCCCGATGGCATCTTCGCGGCGGAACTACCGGCCCGGTTGCGTAGTTACCGTCTGCAAATAACCGGCTACAACGGCGAAACTGCTGTTGTTGATGATGCCTACCGGTTCGCTTCCAGCCTTGGCGATATTGACTTACACCTGTTGCGTGAAGGTTCGCACCAACTCATATATGAAGTACTGGGAGCGCATCGCATGCGGTTGCGCGGTATCAACGGCACGCGTTTTGCGGTCTGGGCGCCCAATGCAAGCAGAGTCAGTGTCGTCGGTTCTTTCAATGACTGGGATGGCCGGCGCCATCCACTGCGGCTGCATCCGGGCAATGGCATATGGGAAATCTTCGTACCCGGGGTGCGCAGCGGCGCCCAGTATAAATTCGAGCTGCTGGACAGGCAGGGTCGGCTACTGCCGCTGAAAGCCGACCCTTTTGCACAGTATTGCGAAGCGCCGCCGGGCAATGCATCGATTGTCTACAAAAGCCGGTATCGCTGGCGCGACAGCCGCTGGCTAAAAAACCGCCCTGCCGACCCGCGGCTGGATCAGCCCGTGTCCATCTACGAGGTCCACCTGGGCTCCTGGCGTCGCGCGGCGCAGGACAACCGACGCTGGCTGACCTATCGTGAACTGGCCGACGAGCTGGTGGCATATGCAGTGGACATGGGTTACACACATATCGAGTTACTGCCCGTGACCGAGCATCCGTTTGACGGCTCGTGGGGCTATCAACCCACCGGCCTGTTCGCACCTACGCAGCGCTTCGGCAGGCCGGACGACTTCCGTTATTTTGTGGATTGCTGTCATCAGGCCGGACTGGGGGTCATCATGGACTGGGTGCCGGCGCATTTTCCGACTGACGAACACGGCCTGCACAAGTTTGACGGCACGGCCCTGTATGAGCATGCCGACCCGCGCAAAGGTCTGCATGCAGACTGGGGCACACTGGTCTACAACTATGGCCGCAATGAAGTCGTCAATTACCTCATAGGCAGTGCACTGTACTGGATCAAGGAGTTCCATATAGACGGACTGCGAGTTGATGCCGTCGCATCAATGCTTTATCTGGACTATTCGCGCAAAGCCGGCGAATGGCTACCGAACCGGCATGGTGGTAATGAGAATCTCGAGGCGGTTGAGTTTTTCAAACATCTGAACACCGCAATTCATAGACTCGGTGCAATCTCGCTGGCCGAAGAATCAACCGCCTGGCCGGGCGTTTCACGGCCTGTATTCAGTGGCGGACTGGGTTTTACCTACAAATGGAACATGGGCTGGATGAACGATACGCTGGCCTACATGCGCGAAAATCCGGTGCATCGGAAATACCATCACGACAAAATGAACTTCGGCCTGCTCTACGCGTTTGACGAAAATTTTGTCCTGCCACTGTCACATGACGAGGTAGTGCATGGCAAAGGCTCCCTGCTCGGGCGCATGCCCGGTGATGACTGGCAGCGCTTCGCCAATTTACGCGCCTACCTGACCTTCATGTTTGCGCACCCGGGCAAGAAGTTGCTGTTTATGGGCGCGGAGATCGCGCAACAGCAGGAGTGGAACCACGACAGCTCACTCGACTGGGATGCATTGCAGTCACCTCTGCATGCCGGGGTGCAGCGACTGGTTCGCAATCTGAATCGCCTGTACACCAGCCGGCCGGCGCTGCATGAAAAAGACTGCAGCAGCGACGGGTTTGCATGGCTGGACTGGAATGACCGCGACAACAGCGTGCTCTCGTGGATTCGCTATGGCAGCAACAATCAGGCCATGGTCTGCATAGCCAACTTTACGCCGGTGCCGCGCGACAACTTTTTGGTGGGCTTACCAGCCGGGGGCATGTGGCGGATCGCACTGGACAGTAATAACGAACAATACGGGGGCAGCGGCACGGCCAATCCCGAAATCCTCATTGCCGGAGAAGGCGAGTATCAGCAGCAGCAATGGCATGTGAATGTCACACTGCCGCCTCTGGCAACGCTTATACTTGAGCCATCAAACTCTCGCTGACCATAAGTATCACCTCACACCACCCCGGAATATTTCCGCCATGAATCAATCTTCCAATCCGGTCGGGAAACCGCGGCAGGAAAACGATGCCGGCAGCCATATAGGCACCAGCCTGCTGCAGTCGCCACCGCTGGAAATGACCACCGATGCGCTGATTCGCGACATCATGCATTACCACGGTCATGCGTTTGCGCGGCGTGTAATCCGTGCGCGACAGCCTTTTGTCTTTCAGTCCACGGCGCTGGCTGTCAGGGATCGTCTTGCAGAGCGCTGGATTCAGACCAACATGGCGGTAGAACAGGCTGACGGACGACAGGCTGTCTACCTGTCACTTGAATACCTGCTCGGCAGGCTGTTGCGCAATACTTTACTGAACCTGGACATTGAACCTGAAACCCGGGAAGCGCTGGAGCGCATCGGCCTCGACCTGGAAGATGTCTGCGAAAGAGAACCCGACGCGGGCCTGGGCAACGGCGGTCTGGGCAGGCTGGCGGCGTGTTTTCTCGATAGTTGCGCCACCCTGGGTCTGCCGGTGGTCAGTTATGGTATCCGCTACCAATATGGCATGTTCCGGCAATTGCTCGAAAACGGCAGACAGATCGAAGCGCCGGATTCCTGGCTGGACGAAGGCTTCCCCTGGGAAATAGAGCGGCCTGAATTGGTCCAGACCATTCGCTTCGGCGGCTATACCGAAAGCTATACCGACGAGGCAGGCAAGCGCCGTTACCGGTGGGTCCATACCAGCGATGTGCTGGCCTACCCCTATGACATACCGGTACCGGGCTACAAGAATAACGTCGTCAATACTCTCAGACTCTGGTCTGCAGCGGCAACGCATGAATTTGATCTGGAGGAATTCAACGCGGGCAGCTATGCCGACTCGCTGACGGCTAAAAATGAAGCAGAACATATCTCCATGGTGCTGTACCCGAATGCCGAGACAGAAAACGGTCAGGAGTTGCGCCTGCGGCAGCAATATTTCCTCGCTTCGGCCAGCCTGCAGGACATGCTGCGAACCTGGGAGGATCGTTACGGCACAGATTTCAGTGCTTTTGCCGACAAACGCTGCGTGCAGCTTAACGACACGCATCCGGCTTTAGCAGTAGCGGAACTGATGCGACTGTTGCTGGACCGCTACGGCCTTGCATGGACCGAGGCCTGGGATATCACCAGGCGGACCATGGCTTATACGAACCACACCTTGTTGCCCGAAGCGCTGGAAAGATGGCCGGTCGAAATGTTCCGCCGGCTGTTGCCCCGTCTGCTCGACATCATTTTCGAAATCAATGCCGAACTGATTCGGGAGATAGGCGCCAAATGGCCCGGCGATTCGGACAGGATCCGGCGCATGTCAATTATTGAGGAAGGCCCGGAACAGATGATCCGCATGGCCTATCTCGCCATTGTGGGCAGTTTTTCGATCAATGGTGTAGCCGAACTGCACTCGCGACTGTTACGCACCGGCCTGTTTCGGGATTTCGCCGAACTCTGGCCGGAAAAGTTTAATAACAAAACCAACGGGGTTACTCAGCGCAGGTGGCTGGCAGCATGCAACCCCGGGCTTGCCGGACTCATCAACGAGACCATAGGCGACGGCTGGACCACGGATCTGGAACAGCTGAGCGGACTGGCGCCGCATGCGCAAGATTCGCAATTCCGCTACCGCTGGCAGGAAATCAAGGCAGCCAACAAGCGCCGACTGGCAACCAGAATTGCGGCGCTGACAGGCGTCAGCTGCGCACCCGACATGCTGTTTGACGTGCAGGTCAAACGCATCCATGAATACAAACGGCAAACCCTGAATTTGCTGCATGCGGTTCACCTTTATGATCGCATTCTGCGAGGCGATGCCGATGACCTGCTGCCGCGAGCCATTGTCATCGGTGGCAAGGCAGCTCCCGGCTATGTAATGGCCAAGAACATTATCAAGTGCATCAACAATGTTGCCGCGGTTATCAACAGCGACCCGGCCGCACAGGGCAAACTGAAACTGGTTTTCTATCCGGACTATAACGTTTCAGCGATGGAACTGATCTGCCCCGCAGCCGATCTGTCAGAACAAATTTCCACCGCGGGCAAAGAGGCGTCAGGTACCGGCAACATGAAACTCATGATGAATGGCGCCCTGACTATCGGCACACTGGACGGCGCCAATGTGGAAATTCGCGAGGCGGTCGGCCCGGAAAACTTTTTCCTGTTTGGTCTGACGGTCGAAGACATTGAAACACTCCGGCCGAAATATGACCCGCAGGCCATCATTGCCGGCGACGACGATTTCACACGTGTCATCAGGTTGCTGGAATGCTCACATTTCAATCGCTTCGAGCCGGGAATATTCGATATGTTGCTGGCGTCCATCCGGTCGCCTGACGATGCATGGATGACAGCGGCTGATTTTCGGGGGTTTGTCAATACCCAGAAAGAAGTGGCCCGCGTCTACACCGATGCAGAAAGCTGGACCCGCATGAGCATACTGAACACCGCTGCCGCCGGTCGGTTTTCCACTGACCGGACCATGCATGAATACAACGAAGGTATATGGCGGCTGGAACCGCTCACGATCAGCGAGCAATGATCAGCCTGCCAGCGGGCATCCGACCGGGGGCACACGTCGAGGATGGCGGCACCCGTTTCACGCTTTATTCGTCTGTTGCCGAACAGGTCACGCTGTGTTTGTTTGACGACCGGAACAACGAAGTCCGTCAAATCGCTATGACACCGGCGGCTGAACACATCTGGTCACTCCGGCTTAATGATTGCGGTCCGGGACAGCGCTATGGCTTTCGCGTTGCCGGGCCCTACCGGCCTTCAGCAGGCTTGCGCTGCAACCCGCATAAATTGCTGGTGGACCCCTACGCGCGGCTGCTGGCAGGAGAACTGGAATGGCACCCGGCTGTGCACGGCTATGCCGGCAACAACCCGCAGGGCGACCAGTGCTGCACTCTGGACAGTGCGCCGTATGTGCCCAAAGCAGTGGTATGTGGCCGCAACCCGGCCCCGGCTGTCTGCCGGCCCGACATTGCCTGGCGTGACAGCATCATCTACGAACTAAACGTGCGCGGCTATACCATGCGCTGTCCCGAACTCAGCGCCGCCGAGCGCGGCCGTTTCGCCGGGCTGACAAACGGGCAGATCCTTGACTATTTGCGCGCCCTGGGCATCACGGCCATCGAGCTGCTGCCGGTGCAGGCGTTTGTTGATGAACAATTTCTGGTCAGACGCGGACTGCGCAACTACTGGGGCTACAACACGCTGGGGTATTTTGCGCCTGCCAGCCGCTATGCCGGCAGTGACCCCATTGGCGAATTTCGCGGCATGGTAGATGCGATCCACGATGCCGGGCTCGAAGTTATTCTCGATGTTGTCTATAACCACACTGCCGAGACCGACGAATTCGGTCCGACGCTTTCGTTCCGTGGCATCGACAACGCGAGCTACTATCGCCTGGTGCAGGACGCGCCCGGTTACTACGTCAATGATGCGGGCTGCGGCAATATTCTCGATGCCGAAAAACCCGCTGTGCAGGCACTGATACTGGACAGCCTTGAATACTGGCATGCAGACATGGGCGTGGACGGTTTCCGTTTCGATCTGGCAACGATTCTGGGACGCACCCGGCATGGTTTCGACCCGGACCATCCGCTGCTGCAGGCCATTGAAAACCATCCCGCTCTAAGCGCGGCAAAACTGATTGCCGAACCCTGGGACATCGGTCCCGGAGGCTATCAGCTGGGTAATTTCGGAGCACCCTGGGCGGAATGGAACGACCGCTACCGTGACAGCGTGCGGCAATTCTGGCGCGGCGACAGTGGCACAGGCGGGGAGTTTGCCAGACGCGTACATGGTTCCGCAGCAGAATTTGCAGGCAAACAGGCAGGGCCGGCCGGCAGCATCAACTTTGTTGCCAGCCATGATGGCTTCACCTTGCTGGACGTAGTCAGTTTCAGCAGCAGACACAATGCAGCCAACGGCGAACACAACGCGGATGGTCATGCGCATAACTACAGCCACAACTACGGCACAGAAGGCCGTACCGAGGATGCTGGCATCAACGCATTAAGGCGGCGGCAACGTCTTAATATGCTCGCTACGCTGCTGATATCGCAGGGCACGCCGATGCTGCTGGCCGGCGATGAATTTGGTCACAGCCAGCAGGGCAACAACAACGCCTATGCACAGGATAACGAACTGACCTGGCTGGACCGCTCCGGTCTATTGCGTGACCCGGAATTTGCCGCACAGGTAAGCGCGTGGATCGCGCTGCGCCGGCAGGAGCCTATGCTGCGCGGGTCGGCACATATGCACGGTGAAAAGAACGATGACGGCACCGTAAACCTTGTCTGGCTGAAGGCTGACGGCGAGCACATGGATGCAGAACACTGGCAGCAGACACTTGCGTTCAGCATGGTGATTTGCAGCCGCGCGGATGATCAGCTGGCCATTCTGTTCAACGCGTCCGACGCGGCAACGAGTTTCTGTTTGCCGGCCGGTGGCTGGGTCCTGCGGCTGGCGACGGGAACCGCAGAGGTCGCCGGACACAACGTCACCTTGCAGGACCATTGCATTGCTGTATTAAAGACGGTCGCCGTTTAGATCGCAGGTCGGGATTCAGCAGGGCGGGAATACCTGCTGCCACAAACGGCTGACCATTGATGCCTGTTCGGCAAAATCATCGCGCGGAACTGTTCGCGCATCACCGGCCAGCGACAGCAAATGCACCCGGGTGCGATAGGCACGGTAGATTTCGGCCAACTCTTCGGCTTCCTGGCCTGTGAGGATGCCGGCATCCCCGAGCGATTCAAGCTGGCGGATATTATCGGACCACAACAGCAGGCTCCGATGTTGCGGAGCATGTTTGAGCACCAGGTATTGCACCAGAAACTCAATATCAATCATGCCGCCCACGCCCTGCTTGATGTCGAATAATTCCGTGGTGTCCTGCGACAGCTCATCACGCATGCGCGTACGCATCCGGATCACCTCTGCAGCCAGCGTATCCCGGCGGACATAGTCGATCAGTACCCGGGTGCGCAACGCCTGGAAACCATCGCGCACCTTTTCTGCGCCGGCTACGGCCCGGGCCCGCAGCAAAGCCTGATGCTCCCAGGTCCAGGCGTCGTCGCGCTGATACGTTTCGAGCGCCTGCAAACTGGTCACCAGCAGACCGGAGTTCCCGCTCGGCCGCAGACGCGTATCAACTTCGTACAGCGGGCCGGTGGCCGTGTGCATGGTAAGTATGTCAGTAATACGCCGGGCAACTCGGGCAAAAAATACCGCATTGTCGAGGGGCCTGTTGCCGTCAGTTTCCTGACTCTCACCCGCCGAATCATGCAGAAACACAATGTCGAGGTCCGACCCATAGCCCAACTCCCAGCCGCCCAGCTTGCCGTAACCGGCAATCGCAAAACCCGCTTTGCGTTTGCGGCCGTCGACGATGCAACAGGGATCACCATGGCTGGCGGTCAATTCGGCAAGGGCAAGATCAAGCGCTTCCTGTAAAACGATTTCCGCCACATTGGTAAGGCGATCGCTCACCCGCATCAAAGGCAATGTGCCGCTGAGATCCGCCACAGCAATACGGAAAACGGCGGCCTGATGAAAGTTGCGCAGTGCCTCCCGGCGTTGCTCGGGATCATCGGGCGCAGCCTCTGCAAATCGCTGCCGCGCCTCCTCCTCAAGCAATGGCCGGGTAGGTGCATCGAGAAACACCCGTTGATCGAGCAACTCGTCCAGCAGCAAAGGGTGAGCCTGGATCTGGCGTGCCAGAAAATCACTGCTGGCACACAGATTCACCAGCCTGTCCAGTGCAGCCTGGTTTTCATTCAGTAATGCTATGTAGGCTGAACGGCGACCGATAGCTTCAATGATCCGCAACATGCGATCGAGAGCATCCAGTGCGCGCGCGCCGGCGCCGGAACAGGCCTGCAGCATGGCCGGCAACAGGCGATTCAGCCGCTGCTGGGCAATTTCGTCCATCCGCTGGTACAGGCCGCTGCGTCGCAGTGCCTCAATACGCTGCATGGCTGACTGCGGGTCTGCAAAACATTGCTCGGCAATACTTTTCAGCAACGCTGTATCAGCCGGCGACTGAGCATCACTTTGCTCGCCGTCGCCGGCATCGTCGGATGCATCGCGCTCGTGGCGCAGAATATGATCGAAATCTTTCTCGACTGCTGCCCGGTGACGGTTAAGCTGTGCGCATAGAGCTTCCCAATCGCGCGCGTTCATGGCCAGACAAAGTCGCGCCCGGTTCAGTTCACTGCGCGGCAGCTCATGAGTCTGCCGATCCGCAATCATCTGAATACGATTTTCGATATCGCGCAGAAAACAATAGGCTGCTGACAATTCGGCGACCGTCTCGGCGGGCATCAACTCCTCATTACCAAGTTCTTCCAAAGCAACCAGCAGCCTGCGCTCCCGCAGGTTCCGCAGGGTACCGCCGCGCACCAGCTGCAGGGTCTGCACGATGAACTCGATCTCACGTATACCACCCGGGCCCAGCTTGACGTTGTTGCGATTCTCCTCCGCCCGGCCTTCCTGCTCAATAAGCAGTTTCATTTCCCGCAGCGAGCTGAACACGCCAAAATCGAGATAGCGGCGGTACACAAAAGGACGCAGCACCGAAATATAGAAATCGCGGGTGCCCTCCCAGGCATTTATAGCCCGTGCCTTGACCCACGCGTAACGCTCCCAGTCACGCCCATGCTGGGTCAGGTAATCTTCAAAAGCACCGATACTGCAGGCCAGCGGCCCGCTGTCACCGAACGGTCGCAACCGCGCATCGACCCGGTATACAAAGCCATCGGCTGTTTTTTTGCTCAGCAGGTTGATGAGACTTTGCGCCAGCCGACGGAAATACTCTTCATTGGCCAACGCCTTCGGCCCGTCGGTCTCACCGCTACCGGTGTAGATGAATACCACGTCAACGTCAGAGGAAAAGTTCAGCTCGCCGCCGCCAAGCTTGCCCATGGCCACGATTACAAAAGTAACCTCCCTGCCCGCGGCATCTCGCGGCACACCATGGCGTTGCTGCATATCCGCAGCGGCGCGCAGAAATGCCGCGCGCAGACAGGTATCCGCCAAAGCCGACAAGTCCCGCAGCATCTCCCGTGTGTCGGACCAGCCGGCCAGATCACGCAAAATGATGCGCATCATTTCGCGGTGCCGGAATATCCGCAGCCGCCTCATGAACTGGGCTTCAGTTTCGTTCTCGGCAGCGGTTTGCAGAAATTGCGCCTCGAGTTCATCGGGCTCGAGCGGACGATGCATGCGGCCGCTATCAAGCAGTTCCGCAAAGGCCTGCGGGTACCGCGCCACAA